>JAGAFQ010000070.1 GCA_017612495.1 Clostridia bacterium | reverse complement strand
GGAGATATGATAGAGCTTGACGCAAGAAGCGTTGACGGCTTAAATACACGCGGCGGAACGATGCTTTATACGGCGCGCTGCGAAGAATTCAAAACCGCAGAGGGAGTGGCAAAAGCCGCAGCCGTTTGCAAATACCGCGATATCGACGGCATCATCGCCATAGGCGGCGACGGCACTTTCAGAGGTATCGGCGAGCTGGCAAAAGCGGGCATCAACGTTATAGGCATACCTGCAACTATCGATAACGATATTGCCTGCACGAATTATACGATAGGCTTTGACACCGCCTGCAATACGGCGATAGAGTCGATAGACCGTCTGCGCGACACGATGCAGTCACACGAAAGATGCAGTGTCGTCGAGGTCATGGGCAACAATTCGGGCAATCTTGCCGTCTTTGTCGGCATTGCCTGCGGCGCGACTGCAACGGTAATTCCCGAAAAGAAAATAGATATGGAAAAAGAGGTCTTCTCGGTGATGCGTCAAAGCAGACTGCGCGGAAGAAATCATCACATAATCATAGTTGCCGAAGGCACGGCGAATGCCGCTGACGTCGCAAAGCAGATAGAAAAGGCAACTGGCGTTGACACAAGAGTCACCGTTCTCGGTCACGTTCAAAGAGGCGGCACCCCCTCGGCGCGAGACAGAGTTATGGCGAGCATGATGGGCGTTCATGCCGTAAATCTTCTTTGTGACGGAAAGACCAAACGAGTCGTTTGCGAACGCGACGGCGATATAACCGATCTCGGCATCGACGAAGCGCTCTCGATGAAATATGAGCTTAACGAAAAAATGTACGACGTCGAAAAATCCCTGCTCGTATAAAATATACAAAAAAATGCTTCCCTTTCGGGAAGCATTTTTTTGTTGTAAACGTTCTTATTTTACCGGATAAGTCCAGCCGAAGGTGTCGGGTAAAACGCCCCACTGGATGCCGGTCAGGGTATCGTAGAGTTCTTGTGTTACCTTGCCTATCTTTCCGCCGTTTACGGTGAAATGCTTATCTTGATAGCAGAGTTCGCCGATCGGTGAAACGACTGCTGCGGTACCGCAACCCCATGCCTCTTCGAGAGTTCCGTCTTCCATAGCCTTTGCGAGCTCGTCGATGCTTATGCGTCTTTCTTCGACCTTATAGCCCTTGCTCTTTAATACCTCGATGCAGGATTTGCGCGTGATACCGGGCAAAATAGAGCCTGAAAGCATAGGAGTTACAACGGTGCCGTTTATCTTGAACATAACGTTCATGGCGCCGACTTCTTCTATATATTTGCGCTCGACACCGTCAAGCCACAAAACCTGCGAATAGCCTTTTTCTTCGGCTCTCTTGCCTGCGCGGTTAGAAGCGGCATAGTTGCCGCCGCATTTAGCCTCGCCCGTGCCGCCTCTTACGGCTCTGACGTCGTCGGATTCGATCATTATCTTAACGGGGTTGATGCCCTCTTTATAGTATGATCCGACGGGAGAGGTGATGATGACGAACGTTGCATTCTTAACTGCGTGAACGCCGAGCGTTTCATCGTTGCCGAACATAAAGGGACGGATGTAGAGAGACGTGCCGTTTTCGCTCGGCACCCAATCTTTTTCAAGGGATACGAGTGTTTCAAAACATTTGAGCATATCCTTTTCATCCATTTGAGGCAAGCACATACGCTCTGCGGAACGGTTCATTCTGCGAACGTTTTCAAGCGGACGGAACATCCGGATACTGCCGTCCTTGCGGCGATATGCCTTTAAGCCCTCGAAGATCTCGACACCGTAGTGTAAAACGGTCGATGCGGGATGAATGGAAAGATTTGCAAATGGGACGATGCGTGCATCGTGCCAGCCCTCTTTTTCGTTATAATCGACTATGAGCATGTGGTCGGTGAATACCTTGCCGAAACCGAGAGTCGATGCTATGGGTTTTTCTTTTAAGGTTTTTGCTTTTTCAATGCGGATCTCCATTTTGATATACCCCCAAAATCAGTTTTCTGTTCCGAGCTTGACAGCGCCGAGGTTGACATCGAACATATCTGCGTGCTTTGCGGAAATTACTTTATTGAGCGCCGCTTTTACGATCTCTTCGTCGTATTCGCCGCTTGCGCTCAAAACCTTGCCGAGCAAGATCATATTCGCAAGAGTGTGGATGTTTCTTTCATCTGCAAGACGCGTTGCGGGAACGTAATATACTTTTACGTCGGTCCTTTTCACCTTGCGGTTGACAAGGGACGAATCGACAAAGATAGCGCCGCCGGGCACTACGGAATCTTCGTATTTATCCAAAGAAGGGAGATTCATTGCAACGAGCACGTCAGGCTTTGAAACGATAGGCGAGCCGACCGCATCATCGCTGATGATAACGCTGCAGCTTGCGGTGCCGCCGCGCATTTCGGGGCCGTATGACGGAAGCCAGCTTACGTTTTTAGATTCCATAAGTCCTTTATACGCCAAGACCTTGCCCGAGAAGAGGATTCCCTGACCGCCGAAGCCTGCAAACAAATACTGTGTGGTTTTCATTTTGTTTCCTCCTTAGCGGTAGTGTCTTTATATACGCCCAAGGGATAGTAAGGTATCATATTGCTCTCTACCCATTCAAGAGCCGCTTTCGGCGTCATACCCCAGTTGGTGGGACAGCTCGATACGACCTCGATGAGTGAAAAGCCCTTGTTTTCGACCTGGTTTTTGAATGCTTTGAGTATTGCCTTTTTAGCATCCTTGATGTTCTTGATATTATTGACGGCAACGCGCTGGATATAAGTTGCGCCGTCAAGCTGTGAGAGCATCTCGCAGACCTTGATGGGATAGCCGCAAGCCTTGACGTCTCTGCCGTAGGGCGAGGTCTGTGTGACTTGACCGGGAAGAGTCGTCGGTGCCATCTGACCGCCCGTCATACCGTATATCGCATTGTTGATGAAAATGATGGTGATATTTTCGTTTCTTGCCGCGGCGTGAACAGTCTCTGCCATACCGATAGAGGCAAGATCGCCGTCACCCTGATAGGTGAATACGATCTTTTTGGGATCTGCGCGCTTGACACCGGTGGCTACTGCCGGCGCTCTGCCGTGAGCCGCTTCGATCATATCGCAGGTAAAATAGTCATAAGCCATAACGGAACATCCGACGGGGGCAATGCCGATAGTATCGCCCTCTATGCCGAGTTCGTCGATAGCTTCGGCAACAAGACGGTGAACGATGCCGTGCGTGCAGCCGGGGCAATAGTGCATGGGCACGTCGGTTAAAGATTTCGGTTTATCAAAAACTACCATCAGTTTTTACCTCCTTTTGCGGCATTTCTTATTGCGCTTAAAACCTCATCGGGCGACGGTATCATACCGCCGACACGGTTGCAAAGCATATAATTTGCTTTGTCGTGAGTGGATAAGCGCACGTCTTCGATCATCTGACCCATTGAAAGTTCAACGGAAATAAAGGTCTTTACCTTATTTGCCGCTTTTTCAAAAGGCGCTTTCGGGAACGGCCACAAAGTGATGGGGCGGATAAGACCGACCTTGATGCCTTCTTTGCGAGCCTCGTTTATCGCATTTTTCGAAACACGCGCGGCAATGCCGAATGCGGCGACGCAGATCTCTGCATCGTCCATCAAATATTCCTCGTAGAGCGTTTCGTTTTCTTCTATCTTTTTGTAGCGCTCATAGCGCTCAAAGTTCGTTTTTTCGAGTTCTTCGGGCTTTAAGTAAAGGGAGTTTACTATGTTATGTTCTCTCTTTTTGCCCGTGCCCGTGGTCGCCCAGGGCTTTTCGGGATTATATTCTGATTTGAGCGAAGAGAGATCGACAGGCTCCATCATCTGACCCATCGTGCCGTCTGCCAAGATCATTGACGTGACGCGGTATTTATCTGCGACTTCAAATCCGCGCACGGTGAGAGATGCCATCTCCTGAACGGAAGCAGGTGCGAAAACTACCATGTGATAGTCGCCGTGTCCGCCGCCTCGCGTAGCCTGAAAATAGTCGGACTGTGAGGGCTGGATGCCGCCGAGGCCGGGACCTCCTCTTTGCACGTTCACAACGAGTGCGGGCAGATCTGCGCCTGCAAGATATGAAAGTCCTTCGCTTTTGAGCGAAATTCCGGGGCTTGATGACGAGGTCATAACTCTGTGACCCGTGCTTGAAACACCGTAGACCATATTTATGGCGGCGATCTCACTTTCTGCCTGCAAGAACGTACCGCCGATCTTGGGCATTTTCTTTGCCATATATGCGGCGACCTCTGTTTGAGGTGTTATGGGATAACCGAAGTAGTGACGGCAGCCGGCACATATCGCCGCTTCTGCAATAGCTTCGTTACCTTTCATCAAAACTTTATCTGACATATAGATCACTCACCTTTCTACCTTGATCACGGTGTCGGGACACATTGTGGCGCAAAAGGCACAGCCGACACATTTTTCGATATCGACCGCCTCTGCGGGGTGGTGTCCTTTCTTGTTGATTTTGTCGGGGGCAAGAGCGATTACGTGCTTGGGGCACACATCGACGCACAGACCGCATCCTTTGCAGTAATCGGTCCTGAAGGTTAATTTTGCCATGGTTTTATTCTCCTTCTTCAAAAATTTTCTTTTGCAAGTCTATTTTTTCAAGATTCGGGATCTTGTTTTTGAGTTCATCAAATACGTTTTCGCAAACCGTCGTCATAACGACGGGTATTTGCATTATCTTTGATATTTCGCTCACATATTTTTCTGAATCCGTCACGATGTCGGGTGTCGTATCTCTGCCGAGATTCGTGTTGTTGATAATGCCCGTAAACGGGATCTTGCAGGCATATTCGATCTCCCGCAAGACCGATACGGCAGACGCCGCATCTCTTGTCAAAGGGCGGCACATATTCACTACCGCAAGCATCTCATAATTGTTTTCTTTAACGATCTCGGGGGCAAGTCTTCCGAGCGCCAAAGCGCCGCGCTCGTCACCGCCGATATCCAAAACGGCATAGCGGCTCCTGTCTTCGGTCAGCGAATATATTTCGCCCGGCAGCGCCGGAATATCGACGTTCGTGCCGGCATAATCGGAACATATAAGGGTGATGCCCGCTTTTTTCAGTTCCTCTGCGCTGTCTTTGGTGCGGAAATAGGGATTGACAATGTCAAGATCCGCTATCGCAACGTCGCATCCGCTCGATTTTATCTGCTTTGCGATATGCAAAGCTATGTTGGTCTTTCCGCTGCCGTAATGACCGCAAAGCACAATTACTCTTTTGTGATCCATACCGTCTCCTTAAAGGGCGCTGCGAATGATCTTTCCGCTTGTCGTTTTGGGGAGTTCATCCTTGAACACGACTATTCTCGGATATTTATAGGGAGCTGTGTTGCGCTTGACGTATTCCTGTATCTCTTTTTTGAGTTCTTCCGTTCCCTCTTTGCCGGGAACAAGAACGATGCTCGCCTTGACGACCTGGCCTCTTACTTCGTCGGGGGCGGCACTGACGCCGCATTCCAAAACGTAGGGCAGTTCCATTATGACGCTTTCGATCTCGAAAGGACCTATGCGGTAGCCGGAAGATTTGATGACGTCATCGACGCGTCCGACATACCAGAAAAAGCCGTCTTCGTCGCGCCACGCGGTATCGCCCGTGTGATAATAGCCGTCGTGCCAGGTCTCGGCAGTCTTTTCGGGATCGTTGTAATATCCGACCGATAAGCCGCACGGCGTACCGTTTTTGATGTTGATGACGATCTTGCCCGTTTCGCCGACGGCAACGGATTCGCCGTTTGCATCGACGATATCGACATCATAGATGGGTGCCGGCTTGCCCATTGAGCCTATTTTATGGTCGGCGCCGCACAAATTGCCGATTATCATCGTGCTTTCGGTCTGACCGAAGCCCTCTAAAATTTGAAGTCCCGTCGCCTTTTCAAACTGGCGGTAGACCTCGGGGTTGAGCGCTTCGCCCGCCGTAGTCATGTGGCGCACCGATGAAAGATCGTATTTTGAAATATCCTGTTTTACCATCATTCTGAGCATCGTGGGAGGCGCGCAGAACGTGGTTATATTATATTTTGCGAACATCGGCAAAATATCCGATGCATCGAATTTATCGAAATCATAGACGAATGTCGCCGCCTCGCAGAGCCATTGGCCGTAAAGCTTGCCCCACATCGCCTTCGCCCAACCCGTATCGGATATGGTGAAATGGAGTCCGTCGGGATCGACGCAGTGCCAATATTTGGCAGTATGGAAATGTCCGAGCGGATATTTATAGTTGTGAGCGGCGATCTTCGGATATCCGCTCGTGCCGGAGGTGAAATACATAAGCATCAGATCGTCACCGCCGGGAGAATTTTCATCTCTGTCAAAATGCGAACTGAAAAGCTTGTATTCTTCGTCAAAGTCGTGCCAGCCGTCTCTCTTGCCGCCGACTAATATTTTGTGTGCAAGCTTGCCGTAATCGTTTGCGGCAACATCCACGTTATCCGCCGTATCTCCGTCGGACGTGCATATTATCGCCGACACGCCGGCTTTTTCAAAGCGATAGGCAAAATCGTGCACCAAAAGCTGATTTACCGCAGGTATCGCTATCGCGCCGAGCTTGTTGAGGCCGAGCATCGCGAACCAGAACTGATAATGGCGCTTCAAAACGAGCATTACCCTATCTCCCTTTTTGATGCCGAGAGATTTGAAATAGTTGGCGCATTGACTCGATGCGCGCTTAATATCGTTGAAGGTGAAACGGTGTTCCTCTTTGTCCTTTGAAACGTAGAGCATCGCAAGCTTATCCGGCTCGCGCTTTGCAAGGGCATCGACCAAATCATAGGCAAAGTTGAAATGCTCCGTATTCTTGAATTTGATCGATACGGGCGTGCCGTTTTCGTTCTTTTCAACGTCGATGTAGTCTTTATAAATTCGCTTGTGCGAATCGGCAGGCACCGATACGCTTGTCGTTTTGAGTTCGCGGTGAACGCTTTCTGCACTTTCGTTTTCGGTGGGATTGAGCACTATGGCATAGAACGTGCAGTCGCCGCCGCCTACGGCTATCATTCCGTGAGGAGTGGAGCTGTTATAGTAGATCGTATCGCCGGGGCCTAAAATTTCGGAATGTCCGCCCACCTGGACTTTAAGACTGCCGGATATGACTATATCGCATTCCTGACCCTTGTGAGTCGTGACCTCTATCGGCTTTTTCTGTGCTTCTTCACTGTAAACGCTATGTACGAAAAGAGGCTCGGCTATGCGGTTTTGAAATGCCGATGCCAAATTATAATAGGTCATTCCGTGCGCTTTATCTATTTTTTGTCCCTCGCCCGAACGGGTCACGGTATAAGAACGGAGCGTCGGGCTGTAACCCTCGATAATATCGGTCACGTCGACCCCGAAGACCTGCGCGCAGCGGTAGATAAAGGCGAAGTTCAAATCGCATTCGCCGTTTTCGGCGCATCTGTATTCATCGATCGAAACGTCGGTCTTCTGCGCCATATCGTCAATGCTGTATCCCTCTATCTCGCGAAGTTCCTTTATGCGCGCCGCCATCTCTTGAATTTTAAGGTCAAGACCGGTTATTTTTTCCATAGTTTCAAATTATCTCCTTTCGGGGAAAATAAAAACAGCATTCGCCCCAAGCCATAATGCTTTGAGACGAATGCTATGCATCCGCGGTACCACTCAAATTGCAGATAAACTGCCTCTCTTGGGATCGCAAAATCCCTATGCACTCACGCGGCAATCACGAAGAGGGTCTACTTGCGTGCGCTTTCTTCCTCTTTGCTCGAGGGCTACAAATATATCTTCCCGCATAAAGACTTGCACCGACCGTCTTTTCTCTTAATGCAGGGGCGATATACACTCCCCGTCAACGCTCTTTATGAATTATTATACTGCATTATAGCACGGTTTTTATTATCGTGTCAATATGTTTTTACAGTTTATTTCGCTGAATTTTACCGCTTATCGTCTTCGGAAGTTCTTTCTTGAATTCAACGATTCTCGGATATTTATACGGCGCGGTGTTGCGCTTGACGTATTCCTGTATCTCTTTTTTGAGTTCTTCCGTTCCCTCTTTGCCGGGAACAAGAACGATGCTCGCCTTGACGACCTGACCTCTTACTTCGTCGGGGGCGGCGCTGACGCCGCATTCCAAAACGTAGGGCAGTTCCATTATGACGCTTTCGATCTCGAAAGGACCTATGCGGTAGCCGGAGGATTTGATGACGTCATCGACACGTCCGACATACCAGAAAAAGCCGTCTTCGTCGCGCCACGCGGTATCACCCGTGTGATAATAGCCGTCGTGCCACGATTCGTCTGTGTGTTCCTTGTCGTTATAGTAACCCAAGAACAGACCGCAAGGTACCTTTTTATCGGTCTTTATCGCGATCTCGCCCGTTTCGCCGACGGGCACGGGCTTGCCGTTTGCGTCGAGTATGTCAACATCATAAAGCGGCACCGGCTTGCCCATTGAGCCGAGCTTGTGCGGCTCGCCCAAGAGGTTGCCGATAACGAGGGTGAGCTCGGTCTGACCGAAGCCCTCGAGTATCTGAAGTCCCGTCGCCTTTTCAAACTGACGGTAGACCTCGGGATTGAGCGCCTCGCCCGCCGTCGTCATTCGCTTTATCGACGAAAGATCGTATTTTGAAATATCCTGCTTTATCATCATTCTGAGCATCGTGGGCGGTGCGCAGAACGTGGTTATATGGTATTTTGCGAACATCGGCAGAATATCACTTGCGTCAAAGCGGTCAAAGTCGTATGTAAATACTGCGCCCTCGCAGAGCCACTGACCGTAAAGCTTGCCCCAGAGCGCCTTGCCCCAGCCGGTTTCGGAAATGGTGAAATGAAGTCCGTCGTCACTGACGCCGTGCCAGTATTTAGCGGTGATATAGTGACCTAAAGCGTATTTATACGAGTGAATCGCAAGCTTAGGATAGCCCGTTGTGCCCGAGGTAAAGAACATAACCATCGGATCGTTGCCGCAGGGCGTATCGTCGGTTCTGTAAAAATGCGCCGAGTAAAGACCGTATTCCTCGTTGAAGTCGTGCCAGCCCTCGCGGCTGCCGCCGACCATAATCTTAAGCTTGAACGTATCGCTCGTCGCCTCGGCGAGCTCATCCTGATGAGCGACGTCGCCGTCGGCGGTGCAGACGATAGCGCTGACCTCGCCGACCTTGAAGCGGTACTCAAAGTCGTGCGCCTGAAGCTGATTCGTCGCGGGAATCGCAATCGCGCCGAGCTTATGAAGCGCGAGCATCGAGAACCAGAACTGATAGTGACGCTTTAAGACGAGCATAACCTTGTCGCCCTTTTTAATGCCCAGCGACTTGAAATAGTTCGCGGTCTGGTTTGACGCGCGTTTCATATCATTGAAGGTGAAGCGTCTTTCGGTCTTGTCCTTGGAAATATGAAGCATCGCGAGCTTGTCGGGATTCTTCTT
>JAGAFQ010000069.1 GCA_017612495.1 Clostridia bacterium | reverse complement strand
TAATATAAAAAGCCTCCGCCGTCAAGATACGGCGGAGGCAAATTTCATTCTTTTTCAAAGACGAGATCTTTTTCGGGGAATTTTTTGTTGAGAAGCTTTAAGATTATGGGCGTCGCTATCGACGACACCATGATAAGCAAAATGACTGCCGAGAAATACTGCGCCCCGATAAAGCCCGCGGCAAGTCCCTTTTGGGTGACTATGAGCGCGACTTCTCCGCGCGTCATCATGCCGACACCGATTTTTAATGAATCGCCAAACGGAAATTTTGCGCATTTTGCGACGAGTCCGCAGCCGATTATCTTTGATATGAGCGCAACGGCGACAAAGGCAAGTGCGAACCACAAAAGGTCAAAATCAACGTTTGAGATATCGGTTTTCAGACCGATACTTGCAAAAAAGACGGGGCCGAAAAGCATATATGAGCTTATGTTCATTTTTTCGTTTATGTATTCGGAATCTCTTATGCTGCAAAGGATTATGCCTGCGATGAATGCGCCCGTGATATCGGCAACGCCGAAGACGGCTTCGGCGATATAAGACATGGCAAAGCAAAGGGATAAGCCGAAGATGGGAATTCTTCTTGTATGCTCGTGGCGCGAATCGATAAGCTTGAACACGTAGTAAGCGATAAAGCCGACCACAACGGCAAAGACGAAGAACAAAAGCGTATTAAGGCATACCTTTGCGGGATTTGAAGTTTCGTCCCTGGTACCCAAAACGATAGTCAAAACGATGATGCCGATAACGTCGTCGATGATGGCGGCGCTGACTATCGTCGTGCCGGCCTTGCCGTGCAGAGCGCCGAGCTCTTTGAGTGCCTCGACCGTTATGCTGACAGAGGTCGCCGTCATGATGCAGCCGATAAAGACCGCCGAATAGAACTGATCGGTGCCGATGCCGTCAAAGCCGTAGAAGCAAAGATAAAGCGCCGTACCGCACAAAAGCGGCACAAGCACGCCGACGCAGGCGATAAGGAACGCAACGGGTCCCGTTTTCAAAAGCTGTTTTAAGTCTGCGCCGAGACCTGCCGAGAACATAAGGATAATAACGCCTATTTCAGCCATTATGCCCAAAAAGTCGCTCTGCTCGACAAATCCGAAAACGCTCGGACCGATGAGGAGTCCCGCGATTATTTCGCCGACGACCTGCGGCACCTTTATTTTTCGCGCAAGTATGCCGAAAAGCTTTGCCGCAAGTATTATTATCGCTAAATCTTTTAATACTCCGATATCCAAAATATCATCCTCTTTGTGTTTTATTGCTGTTTTTGAAATATTGATATAAATTGCAGGGTATCATACCGTTATAAAGCTTGCGCACCTTGTCGGCGCGTCTTCCGTAAAGGCGCTCAAAGTTCGGGTGAGAGGTCAGAACGTATATCTGCCAGGAATCGAGCGTCTTGAAATGCGCACCCATTTTGCGGTATAAATCTTCTGTCTGTTCGGGTGTCAAGAGCCGCTCGCCGTAGGGCGGATTGCAAACGACGGTGCCGCGTCTGCCGCCGGTCTTTATCGTCAGCGCATCGCGCTCAAAGACCTTGATAAACTTTCTCATACCCGCTCTTGTGACGTTTTCTTTTGCGATCTCGCAGGCTTCGGGATCTATATCGGAAGCATAGCACTCAAAGGCGCTGTCAAGGTTTTGCAGGCTCTTTGCCTCGTCATAGGCATCTTGCCATATCTGCTTTTTGATTTGAGGATACGTTTGTGAAATAAAGCTCCTTTGCATACCGGGAGCGGTATTTGACATTATCATCGCGGCTTCGATGGCGATAGTTCCCGAGCCGCAGAACGGGTCCCAGAAAAGCACGTCTTCTCGCGGGCGCGCCGTCTTTGCGATGGCAGAGGCGAGCGTTTCGCGCAGAGGGGCTTTGAGTATTCCGGGACGGTAGCCGCGTTTGTGCAGCGCGATGCCCGACGTATCTATCTGCAAGGTCGCCTCGTCTTTCAATATGAAGAACTCAACGGGATATTTCGTCTTTTCTTCGGGAAACCAAGAAATGCCGTATTTTTCCGACAGTCGGCGCACTATCGCTTTTTTGACGATGCTCTGACAGTCGGGGATGCTGTGAAGCTGACTTTTTATCGCGTGGCCGCTCACAGGGAACATATCGTCGCGTCCTATGTATTCTTCCCACGGCAGAGCGCGTGTACCCTCGAACAGTTCTTCAAACGAAGAAGCCTTGAATCTGCCTAAAACGACAAACACCCTCTCGGCTGAACGGAGCCAGATGTTTGCGCGCGCCACGGCAGAAATATCTCCCTCAAAATAAACGCGGCCGTCGATCGTTTCTGTCCGCTTATAACCGAGCGCATCTATTTCGGCGCCCAAAATGCTCTCGAGCCCGAACATGCAGGTAGCAACAAGCCTCAACATACCGCCGACCACGCCTTTCCGTTTTTAATAATATAATTATGACTTGACTATTTTAGCACATCTTCTTGCCTGTGGCAAGCAAAAAACAAATAAATAAAGAAAAAATGTGTTTTTTGACGGCAAAAACAGTTGACAAACCCATTTGTCTGTGATATAATCTCCTCGTTGCAGCACCGTGGATAGTTTTGCTGGTGTAGCTCAGTTGGTAGAGCAGCTGATTTGTAATCAGCAGGCCGGGGGTTCAAGTCCGTCCACCAGCTCCAACGATCGTAATATGGGAGATTTCCCGAGTGGCCAAAGGGAGCAGACTGTAAATCTGTTGTCTTACGACTTCGGTGGTCCGAATCCACCATCTCCCACCAAAAATCCCTCGAACGCAAGTGAGAGGGATTTTTTCTTATTACTTCTTACCTTTTACCTCTTACCTATCAACTAAATCCGTTCGGGATTTTTGGGAAGTAATAAGTAAGAAGTAATAGGTAAGAAGTATTGCGGCTTCGCCGTGATAAATTGTGCCATTTTATGCGTTTAGAAAGGGTAGTTAAGCATATTGCACGGAAGCAAATTAAAACAACGATTATCACCCGATTTTACCTTTGTGCCATTTCAAGCGAAAATCACAACAAAAAGGCAGACCGTCAGGTCTGCTTTTTTTGTTGGTGAGAGATGATTTTATGTGGATTCGGAAGGCCGTGCGTATGGCGTAGCCACGCTGACGACAATGCGGTGCATTGTCGTCAAGGCCGTGGTATTAGTCTGCACTCCATTTTCGCACTTGTGACAAGGCGATATCTTTCGGATTCGGAATTTCTATACCTGTTGCAAACGCAAAAAAATTATAGTATAATATAGGCACAAAAGAATAACGCAATATATCCTCACGGGTCTCGGCTTTTGCCGAGGTTAAGGAAAGCGCGGTGAAAATCCGTCACAACAGCCATTACCGTCACAGTCGGAATGCTTATCATATTGTGAGTCAATAAATGTCGCTTTGGGCAAACGGGAAAGGGACACAAAACAAACAAGGCATTTTGCAAACGCAAAACGCCCTGTGTTTTTGCGCCCGCAGAAGGCGCTTTTATTTTATCCTTTTGAAATAATTTGAAAGGATGTTTTTTTATGAAAAAAATACTGTCTTTCGCGCTGGCGCTGTTTATTTTATGCTCCGCCTCGCTCGTTTCCTGCAAAAAGCAAACGACCGATGATCTGTTTCAAAGTGCCGTCTATAAAGAGGATACGACCATCGGTGAGGGCAAAAAAACTCTGCATCTTATATTCAAGATCCCCGACCACACGGTGAATTTCACGGTTTTGACCGATAAAAATACCGTCGGCGATGCCCTGCTTGAAGTCGGTCTTATCGAGGGCGATAACGGTCCCTACGGGCTTTACGTCAAAAAAACAAACGGCATTTTGGCCGACTATGATATCGACCGCAGTTATTGGGCTTTCTATATAAACGGCGATATGGCAATGAGCGGTGTCGATATGACCGAAATTGACGAAAGCGCTGAATATACTCTTGAATACTCAATATAAGACCTCGCTTCAAAAGACGAGAGAGATCGTCATCTTTGCGATGCTCGGCACGCTTATGTTTGCCTCGAAGATCGCCATGGATGCCCTGCCCAACATTCACCTTTTGGGAATGTTCACGCTGCTCTACACCGTGGTCTTCAGAAAAAAAGCGCTGATCCCGATATACGTGTTTGTTTTTCTTTGCGGGATCTACGGCGGATTTGACCTTTGGTGGATACCGTATCTCTATATGTGGGCTTTGCTTTGGGCGCTGACCATGCTGCTGCCGAAAAATATGAAGCCGAAGATCGCCATGATAGTCTACCCTGCGGTATGCGGACTTTTCGGTCTTGCGTTCGGCACACTTTATGCCCCCGCCTATGCGCTCATGTTCCATCTCGATTTTCGCGGAATGATCGCCTGGATCGCCGCCGGTGTGCCGTTTGACGCGCTCCACGCCGCGGGCAATCTTTGCGCCGGACTTTTGATCTTTCCCTTATCAAAAGTGCTTGGAAAATTGCAGATACGATATATGTAAAAAAACGACCTTTCGGTCGTTTTTTTATATCTTTCTCTTCCGTTTCGGCAGGTGAGATGCCAAATACGTGATCTCGTAAAAGACAAAGGCGACGAACGTGAAGCCGACAAAATACAGCGCAAGATATGCTCCGTAAGGCCAGAGGTCTTTGTATTTTCCGATCACGGCAAGCGTTGACGGATAATAGGGGCTGATAAAAAACATATTAAATGTTTCGTTTTCGGGCAAAATATTATATGCGATCATATCCATAATAAACGCGATGCCCGAAACGCAGATAAACGACACAACGCCCGACAAAAACCATTTTATCGAAAGCTTTTTGCGGTAATATGCGCAGATGGCAACGGCAACGATGACCTGCAAGCCGTGATTTACAAGAGTTTGGACACATATGTAATGAGAACGGGTGAAAACGCCGTCAACAAATATATAGGCGACAACGAAGCCGGCAAAAAGACTGTATGACGATAAAAATGCCATTATCGAATCGCGGAATTTCGATTCCTTGCAGAATATAACGAACGGCAAAAGATAATGGAGCATTGAGCAAAATTGGAACGGGAAAGCATACCACTGAAAATCCCATATCACACGCCCGTCTGAAACACTCGTTGAAAAGATGAGCTGTTTTAGTATTTCAAACGAAACGATCGTAATCCAAGAGACGAGCATAAATCTTCTGAAAATTTTGTCGTTCACCTTTTTCACGTTCAAGACGAACAAGACGCAAACGGCGGTTATCAGAAAAATGAAGACCAAGTGCAACGGTCCGAACGGACGCGGCGTCGTTGGCGCCTCGATGTTTAGTATCTCAAAAAGCTTTACCATTATGTCCTTTTCCGATCCTTTTGATTTATTGCAACGCAATTTTATAATATTCCGCCGAAAAAGTCAAGATTACGATAAAAATGTATATTCATTTTTTTATACATTTTTTGCCGAAATCTATTTACAACTGCGCTTTTCGGTGATATGATAATTGTTGGAATTTATGGCAAAAGTTTTTGAGCGGCATATAATGAAGTAGTCCCTTTTTCAGAGGTATGCTATGACTTTGTCAATATCCCTTTTTGTCCCGCTTTTGGGAACTGCTCTCGGTGCCGCCATGGTATTTTTCTTCAAAGATCAAATCAACGAGATGACCGAAAAAGCTCTTTTGGGCTTTGCATCGGGCATTATGATCGCGGCATCGGTCTTTTCGCTGATAATTCCCGCAATAGATATGTCGCGCGAAAAATACGGCGCTTTTGCGTTCGTTCCCGCTTCGGTCGGATTTATACTCGGCATTATATTTTTGCTGCTTTTGGATATACTTATACCCCATTTGCACGTAAAAACCGGAATGACCGATGGCAGATGTGCAAGTGTTTCGCGCAACCTTTTGCTGATTTTTTCGGTAACGCTTCACAACATACCCGAGGGTATGGCGATAGGCGTTGCCTATGCCGGAACGATTTTTGAGCATTTTGCCGTAACTCCCGCCGCCGCTTTGGCGCTCTCGATAGGCATCGCCATACAAAACATTCCCGAAGGTGCCGTGGTATCTTTGCCGCTCGTCGGAGAGAAAACGTCAAAGGCAAAGGCATTTTTGATAGGAGTTTTGAGCGGCGCGGTCGAGCCCGTTTTCGGATTTTTCACCGTGATATTCATATCGACTCTCTCCTTTCTTTTGCCCTATTTGCTCGCATTTGCGGCAGGCGCCATGTTCTATGTCGTAGTCGAAGAGCTGATACCCGAAGCAAACTCCGGCAAGCACTCGAACGTCGGCACCGTTGCGGCATCCGCCGGCTTTGTTATTATGATGATTTTGGATGTAGCCTTGGGCTGATAACGATTTTCAGTCAAGACAAATTACTATTAAAAGAGGCAGTTATGAAACTGAGAAAGATCAAAGGAAATATTTTACTTTTAGCGGCATCGATAATCTGGGGCCTTGCATTCGTAATGCAAAGCGATGCCGCCGATAAAATAACTCCGTTCACCCTCAATGCAACGCGCGCCCTTTTGGCATCGCTTGCGCTTTTGCCCGTCATTCTTTTTATGAAGAAAAACAAGGGCAAGACGAAAGAAGAGATAAAGCTTTCTGAAAAGAGAGTGTGGCTCGCCGGCATTGAGTGCGGTGTTTTGCTCTATATTGCGGTCAATTTGCAGCAATACGGCATCGCCCTCTACCCCGCAGATGCGGCAGTATCGGCACGAAGCGGATTTATAACGGCGCTTTACGTTATAATCGTTCCCCTTTTGGGAATATTCGGCGGTAAAAAAATCAAGTTTTTAGGCTGGCTCGGTGTCGCTCTGGCAGTCGTGGGAATGTATTTTCTCTGCTTTGCCGGTCCCGTTTCGGGCGGCTATTTTGCCGATATCGTCATGCTTTTGTGCGCACTCGCCTTTTCGCTTCAGATCTTGTGCATCAACCACTACGGCGATACGGTGGACGGCATCAAGCTTTCGGCAATAGAATTTTTGAGCTGCGGCACGCTTTCGCTCATCAGCGCATTCATTTTTGAAGAGCCGTCTGTCGATATGCTCTATGCGGCTTTGCCCTGCATACTCTATCTTGCATTCTTGTCGAGCGGCATAGGATATACGTTTCAGATCATCGGTCAGCAATTATCCGGCAACCCGTCGGTATCTTCGATAATAATGAGCCTTGAATCTGTCTTTGCGGCAATAGGCGGTGTCGTCATTATGAAAAAGACTTTGAGCGTATGGGAGATGATCGGCTGTACCGTCATGTTCGCCGCGACGATCATTGCACAGATACCCGATATGGATTTCAAAAACAAAGTATAAAGATTAACATAAAAAATACCGAAACGTCACCGTTTCGGTATTTTTTGTTGCTTTTTTATCTTGCGACTTCTTCCATAATGTATGCTTCGAGAATATCATTTTCTTTGATATCGTTGAACTTTTCAAGTCCGATACCGCACTCAAAGCCCTGCAAAACTTCCTTAACGTCATCCTTAAAGCGTTTGAGTGACGAGATCTCGTCCTCGAAAATTACGATGCCGTCGCGTACGACACGTATCTTGGAGTTTCTCGTGACCTTGCCGTCTTGCAGATATGAGCCTGCAATGGTGCCGACGTTCGGCACGTGGATGACCTGGCGCACCTCGGCGTGGCCCAAAAGTACCTCTTTATAAGTGGGAGCAAGCATGCCCTTGAGCGCCGCTTCGATCTCTTCGATGCACTCGTAGATGACGCGGTAGGTCCTGATCTCGACACCCTGGTTTTCGGCACTGTCAAGCGCACTCTTGTCGGGACGAACGTTGAAGCCGACGATGATCGCATTCGCTGCGTTGGCAAGCATAACATCGTTTTCGGTGATTCCGCCGACAGCGGAATGGACGATCTTGACCTTGACCTCTTCGTTTGAAAGTTTTTCAAGCGACGCCTTGACTGCTTCGACAGAGCCGGTAACGTCGGCCTTGACAATAATGTTGAGTTCCTTGACGCCGGCAGAGATCTGTGCAAACAGATCGTCAAGCGATGCCTTTGCATTCGCCTTGAAGATCTCTTCTTTTTCCTTTGAACGGCGGCGGTCGGCAAGTTCTCTTGCCATTCTTTCGTCCTCAACGACGTTGAATTCATCGCCCGCTACAGGAACGTCGGCAAGACCCGTGATCTCAACGGGTGTTGACGGTCCCGCCTCTTTTAAGTGCTTGCCGTTTTCGTTAGTCATGGCGCGCACGCGTCCAACAGCCGTGCCGGCAATGATTATATCGCCGACCTTCATCGTGCCGTTTTGAACGAGAAGCGTTGCAACGGCGCCGCGTCCGCGATCGAGCTTCGCCTCAATGACGGTGCCCTTCGCGCGGCGGTTCGGGTTAGCTTTGAGATCTTTCATATCGGCGACCAAAAGCACCATTTCGAGAAGCTCGTCAATGCCCTTGTGTGTCAGAGCCGATACGGGAACGCAGATCGTATCTCCGCCCCAATCTTCGGGTATAAGATCGTATTTTGTGAGTTCCTGTTTTACCATATCGGGGTTTGCCGCAGGTTTATCCATCTTGTTGATCGCAACGATGATCGAAACGCCTGCCGCTTTAGCATGGTTTATAGCCTCGACTGTCTGCGGCATAATGCCGTCATCTGCGGCAACGACGATGATTGCAATATCGGTTGCCATAGCGCCGCGCAGACGCATTGCCGTGAATGCCGCGTGGCCGGGAGTGTCGAGGAACGTGATATCTCTGTTGTTGATAGATACCTTATAAGCACCGATGTGCTGTGTGATACCGCCCGCTTCACCCGTGGTGACGTGGGTGTTTCTGATAGCGTCGAGAAGTGATGTCTTGCCGTGGTCAACGTGTCCCATTACAACGACGACCGGATTGCGCGCTACCATATCTTCTGGCTTTTCTTCTTCCTCCGAGAAAAGCTTATCTTCGATGGTGACAACGACCTCTTTGTTGCAGATAACACCGAGTTCATCTGCGACAAGATATGCCGTATCATAGTCGATTATCTGATTTACGTTTGCCATAACGCCCATCATCATCAAGCGCTTGATGACCTCTGCGGCGGTAACTTTGAGTCTTTGAGCAAAGTCGCCGACCGAGATCTCATCGGGCACGGTAATGGTGAGCGGAGCCTTCGGCTTTGCCTTTTGAGCCTCCTGGCGTTTGAGTTTATCCATTGCCGCGCGCTCTTTATCGCCCTTTTGGAATTGAGGACGCATATTTTGCTTTTTGAGCTTTTGCTTTTGCGGATCGAGATTGCCTGTATTTCTGCGTCCGCTGCTTGCCAAAGTCTCAAATTTTTCATCATATTTTGAAAGGTCAACGCTGACGGTGCGTGTGTCGATGACTCTCGTTTCGCCCGTTCTGTGCGCTTCGCCTCTGTTGATTTCAATCTTCTTTTTCGGGGCTATCGTTCTTTGCTGATTTTGTCCCTTATCAAAGCCGTCTTTGCCGAAGCCGCCCTTGTCAAAACGGTTGTTTTGAGGTCTTTGAGCGCGACCGTCACGCATACCGCCGTCGAAACCGCCGCTGCGTTTTTCATAGTCATTGCTCTTTGCAAAGTTCTCTCTCTTTTGATAAGGAGCCTCGTTTTTGACGTTTGAGTTTGTCTTTTCAATTTTCTGTTCGGGCTTTGATGCCGGCTTTTCGGCACTCTTTGCCTTTGTATCGGCCTCCGCTTTTGCTTTCGCTTCAGCCTCCGCTTTTGCCTTGGCTTCTGCCTCTGCTTTCGCTTTCGCTTCTGCCTCCGCTTTCGCCTTGGCTTCTGCCTCTGCCTTTGCTTTGGCTTCTGCCTCCGCTTTCGCTTTGGCTTCAGCTTCTGCTTTCGCTTTGGCTTCTGCCTCCGCTTTCTTTTTGACCCTCTCGTCGGGGATCTTCTTATCCTGCGGGATGTCTGCCTTGGCATCGAGGTAATCGCCCATGCTTTCAGTCTGGTTTTCTTTTGTGAGCGCATCGATCACGATGGAAAACTCATCCGGCTCCAAAACCGCCATTGTGGTCTTTCCTTCGATTCCGTGCGCAGAAAGAATATCAAGTATGTCCTTGCTCTTGATATTCAAATCTTTTGCTATCGCGTTCGCGCGATACTGTTGTTGGTTTGCAATCATTTATTATACCATGCTTTCTTAATACTCCCCTGTGATAATGGGCTCACAGAGTGATAAAAATACGATCGATCATAACGTTTTGCCGCTTTGCAAAAGTGCCCTTATCGTCGAGGCAAAGCCGTCGTCGGTGATGCCTACGCAGCAAACAGTTCCGCTTTTGCCGACTATCTCGCCGAGCTTTGCGCCGCCTATGGGCAAACAGCGAAGACTGCATTCATAGAATTTGCAGGCGTTCTCTACGCGCTTTTTTGTGTTTTCGGAAGCATCCGCCGACACTAAAACGATCTTCGGGAATTTCTGTCCCGCAGAACGTATCGCGCCCAAGACAAGCTCACATCCGATAATGATCTTGCCTGCCTTTTTGGCAAAGCCTATCATACCCAAAAGTTTTGTTTGCAGCTGTTCGGGCGTCAGGTCTTCAAATTTATTTTTCACCGTGCTTCACCATCTCTTCTTCAAGTGCCGCATAGACCTCATCCGGCACGGCGCATTCAAATGCGCTCTCAAAGCGCCTTGCCTTGCGCGCCTTTTTAAGACACGAGACCGAGGGGCAAACGTATGCGCCTCTGCCCGCCGCTTTGCCGGTAAAATCGAGTTCTATCTTGCCCTCGGGTGTGCGGACTACTCTGACAAGTTCTTTTTTTGCAAAGCGTCCGCCGCAGCCCGTGCATTTTCTCTCGGGTATCTTTTTGACCTTTATGGGCATTTTCATACCTCCGTTCGTTAAAGGTATCGTTATTCGTTACAATTATATACAGAAAACGCGATTTGATTTCATCATTCGGCTTTTATATCTATCTTGTAGCCGGTAAGTCTTGCCGCAAGACGCGCATTCTGACCTTCTCTGCCGATAGCCAAAGAGAGCTGTTCGGGCATAACGACTACGCGGCAAGCGCGCTCGTCAGTCATCGTGACGCTTATGACCTCGGCGGGAGAAAGGGCTGCCTTGATATATTCTTCGGCATTTTCGCTGTATTTGACTATATCGATCTTTTCGCCGCAAAGCTCCGATACGATATTGTCTATTCTCATACCTCTGTTGCCGATGCACGCGCCGATGGGATCGACGTTTTCATCTCTTGAATAAACAGACATCTTTGAGTGCGAGCCTGCTTCGCGTACGATATTTTTGATGATGACCGTACCGTTTGCGATCTCGGGTATCTCAAGCTCGAAAAGGCGCTTGACAAGCTCGGGATGCGTGCGCGAAAGCGTAACGACAGGGCCGCGGGTCTCCTTTTTGACTTCCATAATGAAGACCTTGATCTTCTGACCGACGTAAAATTCTTCGCCGGGGATCTGTTCGCTGTGCAAAAGCGTTGCTTCGCTCGTGCCCGTATCGACAGACACGTTGCCGCTTTCGGGATCGATGCGCAAAACGGTGGCGGTGACTATCTCGCCGCGCTTGCTCTCATATTCCTTTATGACCATTCCTCTTTCGGCTTCGCGAATTCCCTGAATGATGACCTGCTTTGCGGTTTGAGCGGAAATTCTGCCGAAGCTTTTCGTTTTTATCTCGGTTTCAAGAATACCGCCGAGCTTTGAGCGCTTGCTGATCTTCTGCGCATCCGCCAAAGAAATCTCACTTGACGGATCGGAAACCGCCTCGACAACGGTCTTTTGCGAATATACCTTAACGTCTTTTTTCACGGGGTCAAGTACAACGCGGACGTTGGCGTTTCCGCATTCGTGCTTGTATGCGCTGACCAAAGCCGCTTCGACTCTCTCGAGCATATATTCTTTTGAAATACCTTTTTCGGCTTCGAGCAAGTCAAGTGCATTGAAAAATTCTGAATTCATGATTTTTTATCCCTTCAATTTGTTTTGTTTCAAAATTCAAATATCGTATTTGCCTTGGAAATGAGCTTGTGCGGAATTTTTATGTTTTCGTCATTGCTTTTCAAAAGCACATATCCGTCCTCATATCCCAAAAGTGTCGCGTCGATCTCTTTTTTGCCGGCGGCAGAGCCGAAAGACGTATCGAGCGGAGCAAAAAATTTAAGCTTCACATCCCAATTTACCATGGCTTTATAGTGCGCCTCGGTTTTAAGCTCGCGCTCAAGACCGGGGGATGAGACTTCAAGTGTATATGAATTTTCAATGGGATCGACTCTGTCGAGTTCCGCATCTATTTCGCGGTGGAATTTTTCGCAGTCGTCTATCGTGATGCCGTCTTCTTTGTCGATGGTTATGCAAAGATGATAGTCGGCGCCGACCTTGCCGTATTCGACGTCCCATATCTCATATCCGAGTTTTTCCGCTATCGGCAGGGCAATGGCTTTTACCTGCTCGCTGATATTTTGTTTCATATAATATCCTACCCTTTTAACTGTCCCTACAAAAAGTTGAGAGTGGATCTTGCAACCCACTCTCCTTAATATCATTTAACATAGCATACTATAACACAAAAATGCGTCAAATGCAAGTCTTTTTTTAATATCTCTGTGAATAATCTACCGTTTGGTTGTTCATTGCCGAGAAAGTATCGGCTAAAAGCTTGTTTACGCTGTCGCGCAAAATATAGAAATTGCCCTCTCCGTTCAAGGTATAAAGGCAGCGGCGGTTCGAATACGGATAGAATTTGTATTCCTCTGTGGTGCCGTCGTTTTGCGTGATGCGCATCGTGGCGATACATTCAAGTCCGTCGGGAGTTTCTGCCGATGCCACTCCCTCAAGCTCCATTGTCAGAATGTAACGGTAGAAGCTGCGGAAGTTCGGTATGTCTATCTCTCTTTTTTGACTGCCCTCCGTCACGGAAATGAGCGACGGTGTGCCGTCCTTGTCGAAGTTCGTTATAAGATCAAAGGATGCCGACACGTTTTTGCCGCTTATCTCGACCTTCGATACGTTGGTGATATAGTGTACCACCAAGGGCTTGTCGACGAATTCGGTAACGTCCCAATTCAAAAAATCAAAATCGGCGGCGTTCACCGACGCGATGATATCGAATTTTGTCGAGCAGGCATAGTAAATGTTCGGGTCGGGGCTCTTTGAAAAGTATATGATGTTCTCGTCGTCGCCGAACTTATAATAGAGCGTCCTCCACGGGATGTTGAAACCGTATTCGGCGATCAAATCGTCGTTGAGACGGAATTCGAGCACCTCGTTGCCCGTGACGTTTACGAACTTCTGCAATATCTCGATATATGTCTGCGTGTTGACGGCATATTTTGTCGGAACGCGCATTTCAAAATAGGTCTCTTCGTTGCCTCCGCCGGCGTTGCTGTCGGTGCCGACCTTTTCGCCGAGCAAAATGGGACAGTCTATCTGCAAATATACGCCGAGCGAATTTGCTATCTTGAAGGTCGAAACGTTATAGAAATTCGATGAGTCGGTGGGAGTTGCCAGAGTGGGCACGATGATCTCGTTTACCGATAATGCCATGACCTGACCGAGCGCGGCGCTCAAAACGTATACCGCCGGGCGGTCTTCGTATCTTACATAATATCCCGCGCCGGTTGTCAGCTTGTTGCCGATATACATCTTATGCGTCACGCCGAGAGTCGTTGTCAGCTCGTAATAAATGGGATTGTTGCCCTCGTCAAGACCGTATTGGCGAAAATCCTTGATGTTTGTGCCTATGCGCGTCATCGAAAGAGGATATGCCGCGTAGGTCAGAAGAGAGGTCAGGGTGTTTTGCGAATAGGTGATGCCCTCTGCGCCTTTGAGATCGAAAAATCCGGCTTCGTCACGGTAAAACGTATAGTCGCCGTGAGAGTTGTGCACCGATATGCTTTGTATGTTATCGGTGGATATCTGATCGAATATCAGAATTCTGTCGCCGCTTATGCTCTCGCACTTGCCGAGCGCTTTTTCTTCTTTCGTCGCCGGGATAAGCTCGATTTCGACAGGCTCTGTATCGTCGCTCTTGGTGAGCGGCGATATTATGAAAGCGTATGACAAAATGAGGACCAAAACGACCGACGCAAGAACTGTGAATGTGCGAAATCTCTTCTTGAAAGCGCCGATATTTCTCTGTCTTTCTTTGTTGATCTTATCAAGATCGTATACAAGCGCGTCGCCGGATGACGAAAACGTTTGACCGAGCTCTATTTCGTGCGCCTTTTTGCGCGAATCGAACTCGTCGCTTTGCAAAACGGCATTTTCGTTTTCGCCGCCGTTTTTGTCTGCACTTGCATTTATATCTTCGTTCAACATCATAAATGCTTTCTCCTTGTGCATACCAAAAGACCTGCGCCCAAAACAACGACCGGTACGACTACCGCCAAAACGACTGTCCATGCGGTCGCGGTCTTTGTGGTGATATCGAGCGTCGAATCGTCGAATTTCTTATAGTCGATGGATACGGGCACTTTGTCAAGACCCATATTGAGCATCATATTATAGACGATATCGTTGTTTGAATATGAAGAGGAATTGAGATACGTTTCGTCGGCAAACATCGTAGAGCCGCTTGCGAAAACGTATGAATAGCGCAGAGTGTTCTTGTCGTAGCGCGATTCTCTTGAAAGGGTGACAAGATTATAAGTATCCGTGCCGACCAAAACGCCTCTGCAAACCGCCTCGGCGGAAGGAGTCGACGTGAGCACCGCCGAAACATCTCTTTGCGCATCGCCGATGGCGACCCATTTTTCAGCGTAGAGGATATCGATGGGCATCGCTCTTTTTACGACTGCCATAGGCTGTGATTCGAGGTTTTCGCGGATATGCTTGTGAAGCGATGAGCCAAGACCCTCGGTCGTATAAGTCGCGCTTATGGTGTAGCCGTCTGTGGTGAGGGAGCTTGCCTTATCCTTGACAATGGTGCTTTGCTTATATGATATGCCCCATTCTTCAAGGAATTCATAAAGATCGGGCAGAGCCGGCGTATCGGGATTTACAAAGACCATAAGATTGCCGAAAGCATCCAAAAAGTCGTCTATCTTGTCTATCTCGCTCTTTGCGCCGTCCTCGGCGGCGGTGCCGATGAAGTCGTAGGTCGGATCGTAAATTATAAGCACTCTTGCGTCATCGTCGAGATCTTCGTGCGCAAGGTCTATCTGCTTTGCCTTGAAGCCGGCATTGGTGAAAAGCTCGATAAGCGCCTTGGGCATCGTTTCGCCGTGGCCGGTGGTATAATACATTATCATTTCGTCCTTTGCGGTCAGCTGCAAGATCGCCGAGACGAATTTGAGTTCGC
The DNA here is from genome assembly GCA_017612495.1 of Clostridia bacterium. Taxonomy (GTDB): domain Bacteria; phylum Bacillota; class Clostridia; order Oscillospirales; family CAG-272; genus RGIG8399. Next base: position 7,322 of record JAGAFQ010000069.1, on the reverse strand, counting down.
CGTTGAAGCCGAGCATCTCGCCCGATTCGTCGTCGTACATAAAGAATGCCGACTGCGAATATTTGAGAAACGTGCCTCTTGAGACCTGCTCAACGACAACGTCGGTCATAAAGACCGATTCTGCGGTCGTAGTCGTATATTTTGAGCTGAGACCCGGATTCGATATCGTGTCGATATAGTCAACGGTGATAAAATCGAATTCGCGTTCGAGCGACTTTGCAAGATTCCAGATGAGCGACGTATATACCCCCGTGACTATGTCTTCTTCGGGGCTCATAAAGATGATCCTCACCGGCTCACGAACGTCCGCAAGCAGGTTTTTCGTTTCTTCGGAGAGCGAATACATGCTGTTGTCGGTCATATCGACAAAGAAGCCGTATTTGTTTGAAAGCGCGGTAAAGATAACGTTGAAAACGATTATGGCGGCAATGAAGATCACCGTGAAAGCGACGGCAACGGAGCCGTATCTTGCCCTTTTTGTTTTGAAAAGTTCTTTGTTCATCATATTCACCAAACCTTTCACGCCCAACGCTTGCGCTCATATACGCGCACCGTCAAGAACAGAAATATCACGACGAACGATGCAAAATAGATGAGCGAGCCGATATGCAGATATCCGTAGGTAAAGGTGTTATATCTTTCCCAAATGGAGATCCACGAGATCATCTTGACCAAAAATCCGCCGTCAAGTAAAGACGATAACAAATTGAGACCCACCAAAACGGCGAGTGCCGCTATGGTAGAAACGGCGGCGACTATCTGGTTTTCGGTAAGAGATGAAAAAAAGCAGCCGATGGCGCAGAACGCCGCGCCTATTAAAAGTATCGCAACGGAATTGCCGATGACGACGGCAAAATTCACCTTGCCGTAAAGATCGGTTATCATGGTATTGATAAAGGTCGATAGCGCAAATTGGCAGGCAAACATCGTGAATGCCGCTGAAAATTTGCCCATTACCATGGCATTGAGCCCGATAGGAGAGGTCAAAAGCAGCTGTTCCGTTTTCATTCTCTTTTCTTCGCTGAAAAGTTTCATCGTCAAAAGCGGTATCAAAATGATGAAGATCAAGATCTGCGCAAGAAAATAATAGTCGATATGCGTGCTTTCGGCGGAGAACAAGACTGTCAGAGCGAAAACCGCCGCGGTCATTGCAAAATAGAGCGCAATGACAACGAAGCCTATCGGAGTCGTAAAATATGCGCGCATTTCGCGCTTGTAAATCGCTAACATTTTGTTTATCCTTTCAAATTTTGTCAGTCACTTGACTTTTTGGACTTTTTCTCTTTATCCTTTGAGCTGACGAGCGAGAGGAAGACGTCCTCAAGGCTCGCGCCGGCAGATTCAAGTCCTATCAAAGCGTAATTTTCTTTTGAAAGTGCCGCAAAGAGCGGTTTTCTGATATCGACTCCCGCCTCGCCCTCGATAAGATAGAGCGAAGAGCCCGCCTCTCTTTTGCCGACAAATTGAGCAACTCTGACGCCCGACACCTTGCGTATTGCCGAAAGAACGCTCTCGGTATCGCCGCAGATCTGCGCCTGCAAACGGCCGATGCCGTCCATAAGGGAAGATATGTTTTCGGTCTTTTCGTTTGCAACGATCTTGCCGTTTGCGATGATCACTATTCTGTCGCAGACGCTTTGCACCTCGGGCAGAATGTGCGTGCTCAAAATAACGGTGTGATTTTTGCCGAGCGTGCGGATGAGATTTCTTATCTCAACGATCTGCTTCGGGTCAAGACCGACGGTCGGCTCGTCGAAGATTATCACCTTCGGGTTGCCCACAAGCGCCTGCGCGATGCCGATACGCTGTTTATATCCCTTTGAAAGATTGCGTATCAGACGGCCGTAAACGTCTTTTATCTTGACGACCTCGCAGATCTCTTCAAGATGCTTTTTTCTGTCGAGCTTGCAATCTTTGAGATCGTATATGAAATTGAGATATTCCTCGACCGTCATATCGAGATAGAGCGGCGGCTGTTCGGGCAAAAAGCCGATCATCTTTTTTGCTTCGTTCGGATGCTCCAAAATATCGAGCCCGTCAACGGTAGCGCTGCCGAGCGTCGACGAAAGATAGCCCGTCAGAATATTCATCGTCGTCGATTTGCCCGCGCCGTTGGGGCCCAGAAAACCGACGATCTCGCCGTCGTTTACCTCAAACGAAACATTGTCGAGCGCGATTATGTCGCCGAACTTTTTAGTTAAATTTTTGATTTCGATCATTCTTGAAAATCTCCTTTTAGGAATAATCCCGGAGTTTTTTTGCGAGACTGCTCACAATACTTTTACATTTTACCATAAATCTGCATAAAAATCTACATTTTTATTGATATTTCACGGCGAATTCACAAATCCGTCAAACGGGGGCGAAAAAAAGCGACACTTTCGAGTGCCGCTTTTCTCTTGATTTTTAATTTTTATTTTTTAATTCTCGGGGTCGATGGCTTTCCAATAGGCTTTCATATAGTTTATGCCCGATGCTATCGTAAAGAACGTCATGACAGCCATCGAAACGTAGGTCAAAACGGGTATATCCCAAAGCAGATCGACCTCGAGGAGTGCCGATAAAATAAATATTATCTGCGAAACGGTCTTGACCTTGCCCATCCAGTTCGCCGCTATGACAACGCCGCTTGCGTTGACGACCAAAAGGCGCATCGACGTTATGGCAAGTTCTCTGAAAAATACTATCAGCGCCGCCCAGACCGCAAAAGCGCGTATCGACGCAAAATAGCTTGATGAGCAAATGCACAAAAGCGCCGCGAATACCATAAACTTATCGGCAAGAGGATCCATAAATTTTCCGAAGTTGGTGATAAGATCATGCTTTCTCGCTATCTTTCCGTCAAGCATATCGGTAAATGAGCATATACCGAAGATCGCCGCCGCGATAAGACGCGCATAAAGCTCGGGTACGTGCGTAAAATCTATTACCAAAAACACAACGAAAGCAGGCACCAAAAGCACACGAAGAAGTGTTAACTTATTGGGCAAATTCAGTTTTTTCATATTGACACTAATCCTTTCTGTCGGCGGCACAGCGCCGAATCGTCTGAAAGATACATCTTTTAAGCTTCTTCACCCAACAAATCATAATCGAGCGTATCGGTGATCTTGACCTTCACGAATTCGCCCGGCTCGCAGGGATGCTTTGCGCGGAAATATACCTTGCCGTCAATGTCGGCGGCGTCGGCATAGCTTCTTCCGTAATATATCTTGTTATCTCTGTCATAGCCCTCGCAGAGGACCAAAAGAGTTTTTGAAAGCATACGGGATAAGAATTTTTCGGAAATGCCTATCTGCGTTTCCATCAAAATATCCTGCCTGTCCTGCTTTGTCTGTTCGTTTATCTGATCTTCAAATGAATATGCGGGAGTTCCTTCTTCGCGCGAATATTTGAATACACCGAGACGCTCGAACTTTACCTCTTTTATGCCGCGGCAAAGCGTCTCGAAATCTTCTTCGGTCTCTCCCGGAAAGCCGACTATCACCGTTGAACGTATAACGATGTCGGGAATGGCTTTTCGCAGTTTCTTCGCCGTCTCGACGATGCTCTCATACTTGTCGCGGCGGTTCATTCTGCGCAAAACGTCGTTCGACATGTGCTGTATGGGCAGATCGATATAGTGCAAAACGCGCTCGTTCGTTCTCATCTCTTCGATAAGCTCGTCGTCGATCTTATCCATATAGCCGTAGAGCAGACGTATCCACGGGATATTCGTGTTTTTCGTTATCTCGCCGATAAGCAGCGCAAGCGACGGCTTGCCGTAAATATCGACGCCCCACGAGGTGATATCCTGCGCAACGATCGTTAATTCCTTTGCGCCGAGCGCTTCAAGATCTTTTGCCTCGGATATGATGTCTTCGAGCGGGCGGCTCTTAAAGCTTCCGCGCAGATTGGGGATAACGCAGTATGTGCAGCGGTGATCGCAGCCCTCGGCGATCTTTATATACGGCGCGAATTCGGGCGTTGTGAGGATCCTATCCTTGCCGAATTCAAATTCAGAAAGGTCGCGCACACAAGCTATCTTTTTTTCGCCCTTTGCTATTTTGTCGACTACCGAAACGATATCTTTCATAGACGCGACGCCCACTACGGCATCGACCTCCGGCAGTTCCGAAAGCAGTTCCTCTTTATACATTTGAGAAAGACAGCCCGTGACGATTATCGCCTTTAAGTTGTCGTTTTTGAGTTCCGCTATATCCAAAACCGTATCGACCGCCTCTTCTTTTGCGCTTTGGATAAAGGCGCAGGTGTTGACGATAACGATATCGGCTTCTCCCTCATTCGGCGTGATGTCATATCCCGCCTCGTGTATCTTGTGAAGCATTATCTCGGTATCTACCTGGTTTTTCGGGCAGCCGAGAGAAATAAAACCTATTGTCGGTTTCTTTGCCATTTTTATCTCCTATTGCTGTTTGGCTGATCAGTCTTGTTCGTTTGATATTATGTCTTTTGCCTCTCTGACATCCCCCGACGTAAAGCCGAGCGAATAGAATTTCGCAAGCATTTTCTGCCACGTTTCTCTGCTTGCAAAAGCCTCTTTTCCGCCGTATTTTCTCAAAACGTCTGCGGCAGAGGCGGCAAAATCGTATTTTGCGATCTCACCATCGAAACCGTTTTCGATGACCTCTTTTGAAAATCCTTTTTTGAAAAGTTCGTTTTTTATCCTTATCCTGCCGTATTTTTTGCGATAGAGCGCCTCGATGACGCGGCTCATATATTCGTCTTCTCTTATATATCTCTTGCCCTCAAGATAATCTGCGGCAAAAGCGGCGCTCTCTTTGGATATTCCCTTGCCCACAAGCTTTCGCACCATACCGCGCTTTGTCGTATCGGAATAGTCAAGAAGATATAAGCCCCTTTTGACCGCCGCCGTATTCGCGGATGCCGTGAGTATCTCTTTTAAGAGCTCGTCGGATATGACGTCGCCTGTCGACAGCTTCGATATCAGATCGCCGTAATATTCCGTCATAAGCGGAAGCCTTGCGTCCTTTTGCATATCGAGCGACAAAACAAGGATCGCCGTCGAGTTATCGGAAGAATATTCTATTTTTTTCAAGACAGATGTCTGCATTCCGATGCCCCTTATGCACGAAAAAGGCGCAAAAAGCACCCTTTCCGTTTGATCTTTTATTCGCCGTCAATGTCGAGGACCTTGATGTCGAAGCCTCCGCTTTCGCCCTCGATCTCGTCATCGTCGTCATCGTCTAAAATATCCTCTGCGGTGTCGGCAAGCTGATCCTTGCGCGCCTTGATCTTTTCTTCGATCTCCGCCATCACGTCGGGATTGCTCTCGATGTAATTTCTCGCATTATCCTTGCCCTGGCCGATCCTGTCGCCGTTATACGAGAACCATGAGCCGCTCTTTTCGATGATGTCGAGCGCCGTACCGATCTCGATGATCTCGCTCGACTTTGAAATTCCGCGTCCGTAAAGGATGTCGAATTCGGCAGTGCGGAACGGGGGCGCCACCTTGTTTTTGACGACCTTGCAGCGCACGTGGTTGCCGTATGTTTCGGTGCCGTTTTTGAGCGTATCGGTCTTGCGTATGTCGATTCTGACGGAAGCGTAGAATTTGAGCGCGCGTCCGCCGGGAGTTACCTCGGGGTTGCCGTACATAACGCCGACCTTTTCACGGAGCTGATTTATGAAGATGACTATGCAGTTCGTCTTTGCAATCGAGCCGGAAAGCTTGCGCAGTGCCTGGCTCATAAGTCTTGCCTGCAAGCCGACGTGAGATGCGCCCATATCGCCGTCGATCTCCTGCTGGGGAACGAGCGCGGCAACGGAGTCGACGACAACGATGCCGACAGCCCCCGAACGCACGAGAGCATCGGCGACTTCAAGCGCCTGCTCGCCGCTGTCGGGCTGTGATACCAATAAGTTTTCGATATCGACGCCGAGCGCCTTTGCATACATGGGGTCAAGCGCGTGCTCCGCGTCAATAAACGCGGCTTCTCCTCCCGCCTTCTGAACTTCTGCTACGGCGTGGAGAGCCAAAGTCGTTTTGCCCGAAGATTCGGGACCGTAAATTTCGATGATCCTGCCTCTGGGCAAACCGCCGATGCCGAGCGCCAGATCGAGGGTCAGCGAACCTGTGGAAACGGCGCTGACATTCATGCACTCGTTCGTGCCGAGCTTCATGATGGTGCCCTTGCCGTATGCCTTTTCTATTCTTGCGATAGCGGTCTCAAGCGCCTTTGCGCGCTCTTCTGCGCCCGCAACGCTTACCGCAGTCTCTTTTTTTGCTTTTGCAGCTTTCATTCTGATAACCCCCATAAGTTATATTCGATTTATTATACTATATAACCCGTCTTTTTGCAAGGAACTTATTTACTTGCGCAAATAAGCGCCGAATTTTTCTTCGAGTGCTTTGAGTATCTTTGCCATCGGGCGGTCAACGTCTTCGTCGGTGAGAGTTTTATCCTTTGCGCGCAAAACAAGGCTGAACGCAAGGCTCTTTTTATCCTTGCCGAGCGCCTCGCTGCGATATACGTCAAAGAAGCGTATATCTTCAAGCAGCTTTCCGCCTGCCTCTCGCATCACGTTTTCTATCTCGCCGACCGTCGTTTTTTCGTCGCATACAAGAGCGAGATCTCTTGTGGATGCCGGGAATTTGGGTAAAGGCGTATATTGCTTTGCGGCATTTTTGCGAAGCTCAAAGAGCGCTTCGCCGTCGATCTCGACAGCACAGCAGGTGCCCGAAATGCCGTAGTTTTCGCAAACCGAGGGGTGTATCTGACCGATGGTGGCGATCTTTCTGCCCTCCACCGTGACATCTGCCTGTCTGCCGGGGTGGAAATAGGGCTCGCGCGATGTGGGCACGTATTCCGCCTTGATGTTCGCAAAGTCAAGCAGCGCATCCATCTTGCCTTTCAAGCGGAAAAACGCCCTATCGTCGTTCTTTTTGCAAAGAGATGCGGCAACGATCTGCAAATTCTCGAAAGGCAGCTTCGTTTTGTCTTCGTTCGGCAGATATACCGTCGCGGTCTCATAAAAATCGCAGACCGCGTTGCCGAAGCTCTCGTTTCTCGCGATGACTTCGAGCATCGAAGGTAAAGCCGTCGTTCTCATAACGCTCGTATCCTCACCCAAGGGGTTAGAGATCACCACGTTTTTGCGTCTTTTGTCTGCGGCATCAAGCATTATCTTGTCGTAATATTTGGGGCTGATAAACGAAAACGTGTACGTTTCATACATTCCGAGAGAGCAAAGCACGGAGTGGATGCCCTTGACGAATTTCTGCTTGGGTGTGAGCATTCCCTCTTTTATCTTTGAATAGAAGAGGGTCGATTCTATCGTGTTATAGCCGTAAATTCTTA
>JAGAFQ010000068.1 GCA_017612495.1 Clostridia bacterium | reverse complement strand
TCTTAATTATGTTGTTGTCTATCTCCGTGTTTGTGACAAAGCAAAAAGACGATAATACGTACTTATAAAACTCTTTTTTGCTTTTACAACGATGCACATAGTCCGGAACGCTGCCGTATTTGCCGTCTTTATCTGTAATAAGATACCAATAAATACCTATATCCGGATAAAGTTCGTGCAATTTTTCCGAAATGGCACGGGGGTTATCGGAATATTGTTCTCCCTTAAAGCTTGAAAACATAACATTTTTCTTTATCGGAACAAACACACATTTTAATTTCATATAAGATTTAAAAACGGATCTGCGCAGATTTCGCACATCGATTCCCATATAAAGACCCTACCCTTCATTTTGATTTTACCCATCGCTCCGATATCACAAGCTCACTCGCACTCAAATTTAACAACGGGATGCTTCTTTACCTGCTTTTCTTTTGGCGGCAATTTCATATAGTCGCCGTAGATCATTTCAAGATATTCCGCATACTTGCCGGGACATTTATAAAATTTGCCCTCAAATTCAAGTTCTTCGGTATCGTCAAAGCAGTCTTTTTTGACTACCCACTTGTTGTAGTTAGTCGTACCGTTTTCAAATACGTATTCCTTGCCGCTGCCGTTATATCTGCGCGCGATCTTCTCATATCTTTTTTTCAAAAATCCCGTACTGAAAAATGCAGAAAAAAGGCGGATGGGCAAGTATATCAAATACTTCGAAACGGATATGCCGTTTTCTTTTTCCCAAAACTTATATCCGCATTTGCAAAGTATCATTCTTCTGATTATCTTTATGGGCAAGCCTTGCGAAAACTGCTTATCGCCGTATTCGTCATAGGCAAATATGTCGATGTAAATTCCGGAAAAAAATGAGGCTTTTTCAGCGGAGCTCTCAATAAGCGTCGTGTTTTTCTTTCTGATCTTCGCAAACGGCTGACCGTAATCTTTATCTGAAAGCCAATTCTGATAATAATATTTATCGGGATCAAGTTCTTGACTCGCTATTTTTGCGAATTTGTCATAGTCTTCCCTTAACATTCCGACGTCGATATCATCGTCCCACGGTATAAAGCCCTTGTGTCTGACAGCTCCCAAGAGAGTGCCGCTGTCGAGCCAATATTTAAGACCGTTTTTATCGCATATTCTCTTGAACTCATCGAGCATTTCCATTTGGACGCTTTTGAGCTTTTCGGTTTGTTCATCAGTCAAATACATAGTTTTCACTCCTTGACTTGCTTTTTGATATCTATAAATGAGCCGAACGTTTTTTCTGCCTCTTCGGGGCAAATGGGACTGAATCCCGACGACGGGAAAAATGTCATTTCGCTGAACCAATATTTGTCTTTATCGACGACAAAATCCACTCTGACAAACGGAAAATCCGAAGCCAGCGCCATAGCACTTTTCTTTAATGATTCAAAGCATTCGGGCATAGGAAAATCCGGTGATACGGGATTTCTTGACTGATAACAGTCATACCGTTTCCACGACATATCATAATATGACATCTCGCCCTTGCCTTTTTTTCCGTATCTTACGGCGACCTTGGGCGTACCGCAAAAGCAGAAAAACTTAAGGTCGTATGAATCGTTTGAAAGAGGCAAATATTCTTCTGCGAACACTTTCGGCACAATGCTTTTATACGGCCATTCGCGTCCTGCAAAAAAATAGTTTGCATTAAGTCTTTTATCAAAAAACGATTTTATATAACCATCGTCTTTATTTTCTTTTTCAAATATCAACGTGCTGCCGGAATCGTGATTGCATTTAAGAACGCACTTATCGGGCAGATCGCCGGTATCGATCTTTTCGGCATCGTCCCAAACGCAAAGCGTTTTTGAAACATATTCCGCTCCGATTTTTTGAATAACGTAGTCTTTTGCTTTGATCTTATCGACCAAATCGGGCAAACGCGCATCTTTGTTATTTAGCTTGAGCCATTGGATCTTTTCGGAAAATCCGGCGGGATCTTTCAAATTCAGTTTCTTGCCCGTTGCGAAACGGAAGCGCAATTTAAGATAGTCTTTGTCATTCAGCAAATGAAACGGCGGAAGACTTATTATCTTCAAGGAGACTTTGTTTATCAGCCGACGAAAATCTTTCAAGAGTTTTCTCTCCTTTCAAAGCATTTGATACGTACATGGCAGAAAGCGCCAACAAGAATATGTTAAAAGGTCTGTAAAACGTGACCATTCCGTAGTCGATAAATAAACGTGCGATCATCAGCGTCAAGAACAGACCGCAAAGCTCGTCTTTCTTTTTTATAAGACCGCAAATGCTGTTTTTGATGATGCCGATGTATAACGAATAATTTATTACAAAACCGAAAATGCCGAGGGTGCTTAATATTTCCCAATAGTTGTTATGGGCATACGCCACAAAAAAACTGCCTGCAATAGCGACCATGAAATTGTTGAGGCCCACACCGAAAAAGGGATGCTCCGAAAAGATCTCCTTTGCTCTGTCAATGAGCATAAGTCTTACAAAGGTGCTGCCCGAAGACGAGTCTTCGCCGCCCAATATATAGTCTAAAAGGCCTTCGATCCTTACACCTATCAAATCATACAACGGCTCATATCGCATACAGAGTATATAAAAGGAAACTGCTACCGCACAAGCGGCAAATACGAGCAAAAGCTTTTTAAAGCCTGTCTTATTTGCAAAGACCGCCAACAAAGCCGCCGCTATGACAAGTGCTGCAAATGCTTTTCTGGAACCGGAATTCAAGGCGAAAAACGCAAAAAAGACGGAAAGGATAGCCCAAAGCGCTTTTTTATCCGCTGTTATTGCAAAAAACAACGTAACGCAAAACGCAATAGCCATAGAACAACCGAAGTTATTCGCATTGATGCCCGCCGCAGTACCGAGTCTTTTGATACCGAGAATTTGTCCCGGTGTTCTTACATAAACGATGATCGCACAATATATTGCCGCAAAAACAACTATTTTCAAAGCGCGGTAAATATCCTCTTTTTGATTATAGCACAGCACAACGGCACAGACTACGATAACGCATTGACCGAACTGTGATAACAATCCCAAAGAATAATTCGAATTTATCGCCCAAAGCGAGGACGCGAGTGAAAAAGCCGTCAGAGCGCAGACCCATAAAAACACCCTTGAGCGCAAGAGCTGTCCAAGCCTGTTTTTGATAATGATCTCATAAACGAGCAAATACGCAGCAAGTGCAAAGAAAGCAAGCCTTAATATTATTGCATCAAATCCGTAATCTCGTTGGTTGCCCAAAAGAACGCACAGATAGAATGCAAAAAACACATCGCACCATTTTAAGTTTTTGAATGGATTTTTTAATCTGATGACCACAAAATTCACCTATACTTATTTTATATATTTGCACCATTCACCCGCAATTTTGGCAGGATCAAATTTTTCAATGACTTTTTGAGCATTTTCGCCCATTCTTTCCGCTTCATCGGGATTATCAAGCATACAAAGAATTCCGTCGGCGATTTTTTGAGGATCTCCTCTTTCGACCAAAATGCCGTTTACGCCGTTTTCGATAAGCATCCGCGCGCCGCCCGGCGTACAGTCGGTCGAAACGACCGGCAAACCGAGTGCCATAGCATCGATCACCGCGTTCGGTATTCCCTCAAAGTCCGATGTCAAAACCATCAGTCTGGCATTGCGTATGTAATCCTGAATGGGGCTGACCCTTCCGGGAAAATCTACAAAGTCGCAAAGTTCCAGAGACGATACCAAATCCTTGATCTTTTCCATGTCCACACCGTCTCCGAAGAAAACGAGGCGGAGATCGGGATATTTTTTGTGAACTATATCAAAAGCCCTGACCATAAGGTCCTGGCGTTTTTGCAAGATGTCAAATCTGGCGGGAAAAGCGATGAAATTATCTCTTTTGTCAAGCGGAAGTCTCGTTTCGGCCTTTTGCGTGACAGGATTCGGTATCACGATACATTTATCGTGTATTTCCTTCGGCAAAGCCTCTTTCGCGCCGTTTGTCTGACATATTATGCCGTCTGCCTTTGCATAAGACTTTCTGAGCATCGTTATTATTCTTCCGCCCGCATTCGGGTCTCCTCTTTCGGAAATGTAGACCCTTATGTTTTTCGGCTTGAAAAATTTCAAGAAGATAAAACTCGTCAAGTTTGAAAACAAAAGGATGGCTTCCGGTTTGGTTTTTTTGATCCTCTTTCTCAAAAGCCAAGCGGGCTTAATGTTTTCGAAGGCTTTTCCGATAAAATTTCCCGATTTGTGCTCTATGTTGAAATCACATCTCGTTATTTTTTCATTGACGGGCTGAACGTCGTCGTTTTTGAAATAAGTGACTAAGTCAACCTCATTTCCGGCAAGACTCAGCTGGTTTGCGACCCACGCCATCATCTTAGGTGCGCCGCTGTATCCGATAGTCGTCATGCAGCAAGCAATTTTCATTTCGTTTCTTCCTTTGTAATTATTCTTGCGGGATTTCCCACGACGGTGGAATTGCTCGGTATATCTGTTATAACAACAGTTCCCGCGCCTATTTTAACATTATCTCCGATAACGATATTACCTAAAATGCAGGCGTTTGCGCCGATAAGAACATTGTCGCCTATTTTGGCGGCTCCGCCCGTACCTCTTCCGCCTATCGTTACGTTTTGATAAACGATGCAATTTTTGCCGATAGCCGTTTTATAGTGGAAAACTATTCCGACACCGTGAGCTATCGACGTTCCCTCTCCCATTTCCACACTCGGCGGAATAACGCAGTTGAAAAGAATATAGATCAGCCGATAGTATACCATGGCGAGAAATTTTCTGCCCGAGGTATAGTGCTTGCGCATCTTTCTATACATTTTATCAACGATGGTATATGACTTGTCTTTTTTTACCTTGATCATTTTTGCGCCCTCTTCTTTAGCAGTTTATCATAAATATCGCATATCTCACGATTTGCCGAAGATATATCGAATCCGTTTTCGGATACGTCAAAATATCCTTTATCGCTCCGTTTCTCGGAACCCAAAAGGCGAGTTAAAGTCTTTGCCCACACACGCGGCTCTTGCGATAGTTCAAGGCTCACACACTTATCCGAAACGATCGCCTCTTTCGGGATCCTATCGGAGCATACGCACGGCAAAGAGGCACATTGGGCTTCAAGCAAAGAAAGTCCGAAACCCTCGTGTAAGGACGGGAAGGCAAAAGCATCCGCTCCCTGCAAGACCATGTTCACGTCGGAACGTTTTCCCAAAAACATGACCGAGTCGCACAGTCCCTCTTTTTTGACGCATTCCGCGATCTCATTTTTCATATTTCCGGCATCGCCGACAAAAATCAGTTTTGACAGCGGGTTTTCACTCAAAATGCACTTAAAGATCTCTATCACGAATTTTTGATTTTTGATCGCATTGAAATTTCCGACGTGACAAAGCGCAAACTCGTTTGTAAGGCCGAGCTCGCATCTTATCTTCTCGCGGTTTTCCTCTGAAAAACGGAATTTTTCTGCGTCGATGCCGTTTTTGACGATATAAAGATCCGTTTTTCTTCTCTTTCCGAAAAGACCCGAAGCGGCGTCTTTTGAAATCGCGAAATAATCGGTGACGTTTTTGAAAGCGCCCCAAAGTGATATCTTGTTTCTTATGCCCTTATACCATTTATCCGACAGCTTTGAACTGTGGCTGTGTGCGATGCGCACGGGGATACCCGCCTTTTTCGCTTGGGAAAACACTTCTCTTGAAACGTGGAAAAAACTGCATTGCACGATATCATAGTCTTTGCCGTGTGCTTCAAAAAACGATCGGATACTTTTTTTATATGCCGATATGTTTTTTATCGAAGGATAGACAAAACCGTATATCTTTCCGCCGCAGGAACTGATCAGATCAACATATTTTTTATCTTTTTTTCCAGTTTCGGGAATCAAAAAATCGATCTTGTATTTTGAAAAATCGGTGTGTTTGTAATAGTTGATGATAATATTCGTTATTCCCGAATTCTCATCCAACATATCGAGCACGTGTAAAATTCTCATTTCAAACCCCATTTTGCCG
>JAGAFQ010000067.1 GCA_017612495.1 Clostridia bacterium | reverse complement strand
TTCGCACTCTCTGCAAAGAAAGCGGAAAAAGATCGACCGAGACGATAACGGATCTTAATTTGGTTTTGAGCTGGAATTATTCATACAACGAAAAGCACGGCGACATTTTACATATTTACATAGACCTCTATCATACCGACTACGTACCGAAAACGACCGCGACAGCCGAAATCTGCGGTGCCGTGTTAAAATTCACCATTCCCGCTTATCAGAAATCGAAAGATCTTGAAAAAATAAGCATTTACGAAAAGACCATCTCTTTGCCCGAGAATGAATGCTATTCTTTTGACTATAAGATCGATTGGGATGTTGACGCGAAGTATCAAGGCGTTGAATTCAAAACGCTCACCGTTTCGGGCAGTATCAAAATAAACGACGATCTGTATAACATCCCCAAAAGCGAAAAACTTGATTTTGAGCCGGTGATACAGTTGCCCGAGTTGCCGAACGGATGTGAGATAACGTCGCTCACCGCAGTGCTGAACTATCTCGGATATGACGCGGACAAGCTCAAAATGTCAGACGATTATCTTGAAAAAGGAGATTACGAAAAGGTCTCACCTTATGAAAAAAATATCGGAGATCCGCGCACCGACGACGATTCGTTCGGATGCTATGCTCCGGTCATCGCAAAGACGGCAAACCGCTATCTTGAAGATCAAAAATCAGATAAAACAGCCATAGATATTTCAAAATCGACCGTAAACGAACTTTTATGCGAAGTCGCAAACGGCCATCCCGTCATCGTTTGGGCGACCATCGACTTTGAAGAGCCGTTCTTTTTCTACGTTTGGAAAATCGACGGAGAGCCGATCTATTGGAAGCATCCGCTTCACTGCATGGTACTGTGCGGATATGATCTTGAAAAGCACACAGTCACCGTATCAGATTCGCTTTCGGGAAACTATGACGTCGATCTCGATTTATTCGAGTCGCGCTATGAATCGCTTTGGGCACAGGCGGTAGTTATAAAATGATCCGTTTTCTTTTTGAAACGGATCATTTTTTTCGACAAAATAATTGACATTTCTGCATAAAATTACTATAATTAAAGAGATGTGTGAACGCGTGTGTTCACACACGTAAAATTAAATAAAACGGAGGATTTCCCATGCAACTCACATACGGAGTAAAAGACCGTCCGTCATTCGGCCGCGTCATCATCTTTGCTTTCCAGCAGCTCCTCGCAATCCTTGCGGCAACCATAGCCGTACCGGCTATCGTCGGCAATGGTATGTCACAATCCGCCGCACTCTTCGGTGCAGGCGTCGGCACTATCGTTTATTTGCTTTTCACCAAGTTCAAGAGCCCCGTGTTCCTCGGCTCTTCCTTCGCTTTCCTCAGCTCAATGGCTGCGGCATTTGCAGGCGGCGTATCAATGAGCCTCGGTTATCTCGGTCTCATTATCGGTGCCGCTTTTGCAGCTCTTGTTTATGTTGCGATAGCGATAATCGTTAAGTTCTGCGGTGTTAAGTGGATATCGAAACTTATGCCGGCAGTTGTAATCGGTCCTACCGTTTCGATAATCGGTCTTTCTTTGGCAGGCAATGCCATCGGCGACCTTACCAAGGGCAACGTTACCCACGACGTCGTTTCAAACGCGCTTAACGAAACCGGAGATGCGATAGTCGAAATCACGTCACAAGTTCAGAACGCTTCGCCTTATCTCTGCCTCATCTGCGGTCTTATAACTCTCTTTGTTGTGGTAATTTGCTCCGTTTACGGCAAGAAGATGGCAAAAATGATACCTTTCATCATCGGTATCGCGGCAGGCTATGCCGTAGCGGCAATTCTCACCGTGATCGGTCTTAAGACCGGCAACGAAGCTATGCAGATCATCAATTTTTCAGGCTTTGCTAATATGAAATGGATCCCCGATTTCACTTTCCTTACCGCTATCAAGGGCTTCGGCGAGATCAACGCGTCATACATCGCGTCTATCGCAGTTGCTTACATTCCCGTTGCATTCGTGGTTTTCGCAGAGCATATCGCTGACCACAAGAACCTTTCTTCCATCATCGAAAGCGAACTTTTGGAAGATCCCGGTCTTCACAGAACACTTCTCGGCGACGGTATCGGATCTTTCTGCGGCGCTATCTTCGGCGGCTGCCCCAACACTACATACGGCGAATCGGTCGGCTGCGTTGCTATTTCGGGAAATGCTTCCGTTATTACGATCCTGACGACTGCGATCCTTGCTATCGTCGCTTCGTTCATCGCTCCTTTCACCACGTTCTTGGCAACCATTCCTTCTTGCGTAATGGGCGGCGTTTGCATGACGCTTTACGGCTTTATTGCGGTATCGGGTCTTAAAATGCTTCAGCCGGTAGATCTCGGCGATAACAAAAATCTCTTTACCGCTTCTGTCATCCTTATTGCCGGCATCGGCGGTCTCACACTCAATTTCGGCAAAGTAACGCTCACCGAAGTTGCTTGTGCTCTTATCCTCGGCATTATCGTAAATCTCGTTCTTTCGGCAAAGAAACAGTAACATATACATTCAAAAAGCACAGCGGCATAATGCCGCTGTGTTTTTTATTGACAAAATCTTGTATATATGCTATTATACCATTAAGATTTCAACAAAAAGGCGGTTGCTATGCACTTCACTAAATCTTTCAAAAACGGCACTAACAAGATAGTCGCGCTCGGTTTGCTCGTTGCGCTGATCGTCGTTTTACAGGCGCTCGCCTGCACCATTCACATCGGCACACTTTCAATAACCCTTGCGCTCGTGCCTATCGTCATAGGAGCGATAATATACGGTCCTTTTGCCGGTGCCGCACTCGGCTTGATATTCGGCGGCATAGTCACGTTATATGCTCTTGTGGGTCTTGATGCAGGCACGGCGGGACTTATTCAGGTATCTCCCGTTTGGACTATCGTTTTGGCGCTTTTCAAAGGTATGCTTGCGGGTCTCGGCTCGGGTCTTGTTTACAAGCTCTTTTCAAAAAATCGCACCCTGGGATGTATCATCGCCTCGATATCGGCACCTATCTTCAACACGGGTACGTTTTGCATCGCAATGCTGACCGTCATGCGCCCCGCTCTTTTGAGCTTTGCGCAAGGTTCAAATCCGATCTATTTTCTTTTCATCGTTATCGTAGGCGTGAATTTTATTGTGGAATTTGCAATAAACGCAGTCCTTTCGGCAACGATAGCAAGAATAGTTCAAGTGATAACGAAATAAATATTATCAAAGGGACAGCGTGCTGTCCCTTTAACATTTTATAAACTCAAACATATATAAAGGTGAGGTATCATATCATGACAGAAATAAATCCTTATTCACTCAATGAAAACGCATTTGATCTGATAGGCAAAAAGTGGGGTCTTGTCGGTGCAAAGACCGAAGACGGCAAATATAACTGCATGACGGTCAGCTGGGGCGGTATGGGTATTCTCTGGAATAAACCCGTCTGCTTCCTCTTTATTCGTCCGCAAAGATATACTTTTGAATTTACCGAAAAGACAAATTTCATTTCCCTTTCGTTTTTTGACGGAAAATACAGAAAAGATTTATCTTATCTCGGCACAGTATCGGGCAGAGACGGTGATAAGATCGCAAAGACCGACCTTGTTCCCGTCATAAAAGATGAATATTTAACATTCGACAACGCAAACTTAACATTTTTATGCAAAAAGATTTACTATAACGATCTCTTGCCCGAAAACTTTTTAAGCGCCGATATTATCAAGCATTACGATCAAAACGATTTTCACAGGATGTACATTTGTGAAATTGAAAAAATTTACAAAAAAATGTGATATTTTTTCGTTTTACCCCTTGCCAAATCGGAAATTTGTGGTATAATACCTCTATGATTTGCAATTTTACTATATGGAAATTGCAAAACGTTCATAATTTGTTAATATTTATTGTGAAAGGTAACCACAATGTATAACTTAAATCTTGAAAAACTCGGCATAATCGAATCAAAAGAAGTTTATCGCAACATGCCCGTTCCCTCTTTGGTAGAGGAAGCGCTCAAAAACGGTGAGGGCAAACTCTCAAAGACCGGTGCTTTGGTAGTCACGACCGGCAAATACACGGGTCGTTCTCCCGACGATAAATTCATTGTAGATACTCCTGCCGTTCACGATTCCATCTCTTGGGGCAAAGTAAACGTTGCCATATCAAAAGAAAAATTTGACGGGATCTATAACCGCATCACTGCATATTTGCAAGGTAAGAAATTATACGTATTCGACGGTTTTGCCGGTGCAGATAAGAACAACCGTCTTGCTTTCAGAATAATCAACGAATATGCTTCTCAAAACCTCTTTATCCATCAGCTTCTCATTCGTCCCGACGAAAAAGAACTTGCGGAGTTTAAAGAGGATTATACTATAATCGCCGCTCCCGGCTTCAAGTGCTTGCCCGCCGTTGACGGCACGAACAGCGAAGCTGCCATAATCATCGACTATGAACGCCATCTTGTCATCATTGCCGGCAGCCGTTATGCAGGCGAGATCAAGAAGAGCGTCTTCTCGGTGATGAACTACGTTATGCCCGCAAAGGACGTTTTTCCAATGCATTGCTCGGCAAACATCGGCAAAGACGGCGACAGCGCATTGTTCTTCGGACTTTCGGGCACGGGCAAAACAACGCTCAGCGCCGACCCGAACAGAATGCTTATCGGCGACGACGAGCACGGCTGGTCGAAAAACGGTGTATTCAATTTTGAGGGCGGCTGCTATGCAAAATGTATCAACCTCTCAAAAGAAAACGAGCCGCAGATCTGGGATGCAATCAAGTTCGGCGCTCTTGTCGAAAACGTTATCATGGACGAAAACGGCGAACTCGACTTTGCCGACAATTCCCTTACCGAAAATACTCGTGTCGGATATCCCGTCGATTATATTCCCAATGCCGCCATCCCCGGTGTCGGCGGAGTTCCCAAGACCGTTATATTCCTCACTGCCGACGCATTCGGAGTATTGCCTCCCGTTGCAAAGCTCGATAAGAATATGGCAATGTATCATTTCGTTTCGGGCTATACGAGCAAGCTTGCAGGCACCGAACGCGGAATCACCGAGCCGCAGGCTACGTTCTCGACCTGCTTCGGCGCTCCCTTTTTGCCTCTTGACCC
>JAGAFQ010000066.1 GCA_017612495.1 Clostridia bacterium | reverse complement strand
TTTGAAAAACTGCGTTTTTCAAAGCGCAGATATGAAAAAGATACGCTCGATATAAGCGGTATATCAAACGAGGGCGAGCTTGTTTCAAAAATAAAAACCCTTTGCGATGCAAAAGGATACAGCGGCGATACCCTTCTGCGTCTTGAACTTATCGGAAACGTTCCCGAAACGTTCGATCTTTCGCATATAAATCTCGATGCGTCGCTTTTTGACCTTTTCTATCTTGAAACGGTGAATTCCGCTATGCCCGATTTCGATTATGAAAGGCTCACCAAAGACCCAACGATAAAAGGCGAGATATTCCGCCTTTTCAAAGATAAACTCGAATGCGGCGGAAAAGATGAGCGCCGTCTTTATCTTTTGGCTCTGCGCTATGCGCTTCTGTCTCTTGAAGGCGAAGATCTGCCCGATATTTTATAAATTCAGGAGAAAAGTCAATGCTCTTTTCAAGTAAGGTATTCCTGTTTGCCTTTTTGCCGATAGTTTTGTTTTTATACTACGCCGTCGGCAAGACAGTTAAAGAAAAATACCGCACGGTTTACAGAAACGTTCTTTTATTCATATCAAGCCTTGTTTTCTATGCCGCTGACAATTTATATTTTTTGTCGGTCATGCTTTTATCCATCACGGCAAACTGGCTTTTCGGTATGGCGATAGATAAATATAAAGATACGAAAAAGGCGAAAACGATGCTCGTTTTGTCGCTCGTTTTCAATCTCGGTATGATCTTTGTCTTCAAGTATCTTTCGTTTACCGTTGCAAACATAAATTCACTTTTTAATACATCGCTCGCAGTGCCGAAAATATCTCTGCCGCTCGGAATTTCGTTTTTCACCTTTCAGTCGATCTCATACGTTGCGGACGTTTACAGAAAAAAGGTAGATGCGCAAAGAAGCTTTTATCACGTCGGACTCTATATATCCCTTTTTCCGCAGCTCATAGCAGGTCCCATTGTAAGATACAAGACGGTTGCCGATGAAATAGACAACAGAAAAATCGATCTTTCGCTTTTTTCAGACGGCGTTTGCCGCTTCATCATCGGTCTTTGCAAAAAAGTGCTTATCGCCAACACGACGGCGCTCATTGCCGATGCCGCCTTTGCACAAAGCGATCTTTCCATGCCGTTTGCGTGGCTCGGCGCCGTTTCTTATACCTTGCAGATATATTTCGATTTTTCGGGATACAGCGATATGGCGATAGGTCTTGGCAGGATGTTCGGCTTTCACTTTGAAGAAAACTTCAATTTCCCCTATATCGCGCGCTCTGTAACCGATTTTTGGCGCAGATGGCACATTTCCCTCTCGTCGTGGTTCCGCGATTACGTCTATATTCCGCTCGGCGGCAACAGATGCTCAAAGGCAAGAGAAATATTCAATCTTTTTATCGTATGGCTGTTAACGGGCATTTGGCACGGCGCCGCCTGGAATTTTATTATCTGGGGGCTATTCTATTTTGTCATCATCCTCTTTGAGCGCACTTTTCCCAAAAAATACATCGACAAAAACGCAAAACCGAAACTGCCGCACCGTATGATCGGGCATATATTGACGCTTATTTGCGTAATATCCGCCTGGGTCCTTTTCAGAGCCGAGAGCTTATCTGCGGCAATGTCGTATCTTGGCAGTATGTTTGCAGGCAAAGCGGAATTCGATATTATGTTTTTGAGATACTTTTCAGAAAACAAGCTCTTTCTTATCTGCGGCATCCTCTTTTCGATGCCGATATCGAAAATACCGCGTCCCAACGAAAACGGAAAAGACTCGAAGATCGTCAATGCGGCATTCGGGATTTTATACCCCGTTTTGCTGTCGGCGGGATTTATACTTGCCTGCGCTTATATAGTCAAGGGCTCGTATAATCCGTTTATTTACTTTAACTTTTAGAAAAAACGAGGGCAGTTATGAATAAAAGCATCAAAAAGTTTTTTAACAGACAAAGCGTTACGGCCCTTGTCTTTATCGCCGTTATTTTTGCGGTGTTCTGCGCCTCGGTCTTTCTGAACGTCGGCAGATATGCCTATCACGTGATAACGGGCACCGAAACGCTTTCTTTTGAAAACGTATCGGCGAACATCAAAAATGCGTTCGGCTCTAATATCGCCTTTGAAACGCAGTTCATAAAAGCATATTCCGCTCTGCAAAAGACGATAGACAACCGTCTTTTTGAAGACGTCGAATACGGCTATATCATCAAAGACGAAAACGGAAGTCTGCACTTCCCCTTAAAAGCGCAAAACACCGACTATCACGCAAATCAGACGGTCAAATTAAAAGAGGAGCTTGAAAAAGAAAACATTCCGCTTTTATATATCGTCGCTCCCTGCAAATATATAGACGGCGTAACAAAGCTTCCCTACAATATAAAATTTTATTGTGACGAAAACACCGACGATTTTCTCTCCGTGCTTGAAAAAAACGGAGTTGACTATCTCGATTTGAGAGAGGATATGAAAAAATCTTTTTCTCCTGACGAACTAAAAGACGCCTATTTCAAGACAGACCACCATTGGAAGCACAAGACCGCGTTTTTCGCCTACAAAACGGCGCTCTCTTATATAAATTCAAAATATGATCTTGCCCTCGACGACAAAAATATCGATAATTGGCACGGTGTTTTATATAAAAATATGTTCTTAGGCTCGCAGGGCAGACGCATAGGCGCCGCCGCCGCGGGACGAGATGATCTGGAACTGCTTTTGCCGTCATTTGACACGCACTTAAAAGTCTATGACGCCGAGGTGAGCACCGACGTGCCCATGTGGGAGGGCAAGTTGAAAGACACGATAGTGCGCTCTGACTTTTTATCGGGCAAGGATGAAGAGGCGAATATGTATGCCGCTTATTTCGGCTATGACTTTTCGCACCTCATCATTGAAAACGAAAATAATTCGGGCAAAGGTCATATCATACTCATCAAAGATTCATACGCACTGCCCTTTTCGGCATTTTTATCGACCTCCGTATCGACCCTTGAAATGATAGATCTGCGCGCGTTCGACAAAACAAGGCTCGTCTCGTATATCGAAAGTCAAAGACCCGATATGGTCGTTGTGATGTATACGAACAGTTCATTTGCAGACAATATGTACGATTTCGGCATATAAAAAGGGGGTGTTAAAAACTCGTTTTTTAACACCCCCTCGCGGTTTCGGCGGTCGGGTGCCGCCGAAATCGCCGCGACATTTGACGGTTTTTGCCTTGAAAACACCCGATTTGCTCTTTTTCAAAGCAAAAACGGCGGCTGTTCAAGCCGCCGAGTCAAATTCGACGGGGTTGTTAAAAAGTCATCGGACTTTTTAACAACCCCTTTTATGATCAAATCATCTTAATTCCGATAAGATCTCGTTTGCCGCCAAAGCACCCGACGATACCGCCGTTGCCACCTGGCAAAAGCCGCCCGTGCAATCTCCTGCGGCATATACGCCGGGAGCGTTCGTCCTGCCGTTTTTATCGGTTATTATATACTTTCCGTCATCGCTTGTAAAAATTCCTATCTTGCGCGCAAGGTCTGTTGCCCCGGCAGTACCTTCTGCCACGAAAAAAGCCGATATTTCGATTTTTTCGCCGTTTTCAAGACAAACTGCGTTTATTCTCTCATCGCCCGACAGCGAGGCGATTTTATCCTTTATGACAAACGGGAAATCAATTCCGTCAAGTTCTTTGCCGTTTGTGAAAAGCGTCACGCCGCATCCCATTTGCATAAGCACCTCACATTCGTGCTTTGCATAAACGCCGTTGCCTAAAACGGCGATTTTTTTATTGCGGTATAAAAATCCGTCGCAGACGGCGCAAAAACTGACTCCGCGTCCGATAAATCCGTCAAGACCGTCGATCTTCGGGACGCTTTGTGTTCTGCCTGTTGCGATAAGCAATTTTTTGCAGCGATATTCGCCGTCGGATGTAAAAACGGTATAGCCCGATTGCCCCATTTGAACTCCGACGACCTCGCCGTTTTTTATTTCGGCACCGAGTTTTTTCGCCTGCTCGGTTCCGATTTTCAAAAGTTCCGAGCCGCTTATCGATCCAAAGCCGAAATAGTTTTCGATCTTCATATCGCCCTCAAGTGCGCTCTTTCCGTTTGATATACAAAGCACGCTCTTGCCTCCGCGGCAAAGATAGATAGCGCAGGAAAGCGCTGCGGGGCCTGCCCCCACGGTTATTACGTCGTATTCTTTCATATTTCTCTCCGATTTTGATATGGCAATTTTTCGCAAAACACTTGCACAATCGCCTATCAGTTGTAATTTGCAAGTGCTTTTTCAATATCGCTCTTTACGTCATCCGCAAGCGTCTGCGGAGATAATACCTTTATGTGAAGCGCATATTGAAGCGCCCAGATGCGCATCGCTTTGATATTTACCGTAGTGGTCACGGTGATCTCATCGTCCGTTTCATCAGAAAAGCGCACATCCTTGCCGAACCAGTCAATGATATCGCTGATAAGATATTTTTTCGCTCTGAACGAAACGGGAGCCGAAGCACCCGAAAACATATAGATATGCTCCGCCATGTGCTTTGGCAGATTAAAACCGCCGGATATCTCGGGTACCTGCTTTTGAGGCTTTGCCCTATTGACGGTGCATTTGATATTGGTGATCCTGTCAAGGCGTATGTTCGCAACGTCGTCATATTTATCATAATTGCAAATCAGATAATATCTGCCGTTTGCGGCGACGATCTGATAAGGGTTTGCCGTGAACGTTTTGACGTTGCCGTCTTGGTCGGTTTCGGGATGCATCTGTTTGTCGCTTCCAAAACGGTTATATTCAAACGTTATCTGCTTGCCGTGAGCGATCGCCTCGTCGATTATCTCGATATTATAAAAGAGCTGTTTGTTTTGCGGCACATCGTCGGGCATGGTGCTGATAAACTTGATGCGCGAATTGAAATATTTGTTTGAAAGCTTCGAAAGCTTCGATACCAGCTCTTTGCACTGCGCACGCGGAATGTGCTTTGAGAACATGACGCTGTCGATGAGCAAGCGGAGTTCGCTGTCGGTAAAATCTCTTTCGATATAGAAATCCGAAAGGATGGTGGTAGTCTCTTCACTGCCGTCAGGCCTTTTGACCGAGCGCGCGGTCTCTTCATAATTTATATCATACCCAAAATCGATAAGATCCATTATATTGCGCTTTATCGCCTTGCGCTCAATAGTC
>JAGAFQ010000065.1 GCA_017612495.1 Clostridia bacterium | reverse complement strand
TTTGTAAGCCAAAACGCGATTTGATCTGCAAACACTCCTTTTGACTTGATAAAACTTGCGATTTCGGATCATGACGATAAATCGTTTTTTGAGATCAAAGTCGGAAAAGAACCGCCAAACGGATCTTTTTATCAGCCCGATAAGAGCCCTGTGTTGCCGAAAATTGACGTTCCCATCGAATTTATTGCCAAGGCGCAGAAAAACATCGACTTTGAATATCCGAATGCTCAAGGGCTTGATATTCCCGCTAAAATGGCGGTATCAAGAATTTACCCGGGTGTTTTGGACGATGAAGACGGCGAAGATGAAACGATCGACGCCGCGGCATTTGAACGTATTTTAAGACAAAAGCCGTCATTCATCGGAAATCCCGAGCCGACCGCCGCCGATAACGGCACGGCTACTCACACGTTCATGCAATTTTGCGATTTGACAAAGATCGCAACTGATGTGAAATCCGAGAAAGAGCGCTTGACAAAGCATCAGTTTTTGCCGCGTGAAATGGCGGAGCTCGTTGATGAAAATGCCGTTTATGAGTTCTCAAAATCACTGCTTTATAAAGAAATTATCAACTCAAAGAACGTTTGGCGCGAAAAACGCTTCAATTTCTTTTTACCCGCCGACACTTTGTCCCGAAATTGTGAAAAGAAAAACGTTATGAGCGGGCATCAAGTGCTTATTCAAGGTGTTATCGACTGTTTTTATGAGAATGAGAACGGAAAAATAACGATAGTGGACTACAAAACGGACCATTTTTCAAAGTCTGATGCACAAGACGTTGAAAAATGCAAGAATATCCTCATCGATCGACATAAAAATCAGTTAAGATATTATAAAATAGCCGTTGAAAAGATCAGCAAAATGGAAGTTGAAAAACTTTTTATATACTCATTCTCACTTGGTATGTCGATTCCCGTAAACTTTAACGATTAAATCGGAGAAAACTGTAACTATGAAAAAACTTTTATCCGTCGTTTTGACGATCGCACTGATTTTTGCGCTCACGCCGAGCATCTTTGCGTTTACATACGAAACACTCGGCGAGAGCTGGTATGCCGCAATAGATACCATTTATACGGGAGTCAACCAAAAAACTGCATATTTCGAGAATAGGGACGGCAAAAGGCAGGCTTATTGGGTCGAGATAGCACCCGATTCTCCTGCCGATATACAAATAGCATACGGCTCAAAGCTTATCGGCAGAGATACGCTGTCAAGCTTGATCAAAGCTAATACCGATGATAATAATATTGCTGTAGCCGGCATAAATGCTGACTTTTTCAGTCTGCAAACGGGCATTCCCATGTCCGCCGTCATCGCCGACGGCAGGCTCATCACCACCGCTACCGGTTTTCCCGTATTTGCGATTTGTGAGGATGAAAGCTTTTTCGGAGTGCCCGATATATCGCTTGTAATATCCGATGCAAACGGCAATTCCGCTGTGACTACGCTCTTCAATAAATATCCCACACAATACGGTGCATACGTGCTTTCATCTGATTATGCCAAATCTACGCGCACTGCCGAAAGCTCGACCGAAATAGTCGTTCATATAACCGAGGGCGATTTTAAGATCGGCACGACCGTAACGGGCATTGTGACCGACGTTCGCAGCGGCGTTACGAATTCCGCTATCGATGACGACAGTTTCGTTATTTGTGTTTCCGATAACTTTGTCAATAAAGCCGATTATGATTTTTTAGAGCCGCTTCAAACCGTCAAACTTGATATTACCGCCGATGAAAAGTGGAACAAAGTCAATACGGCGGTCGGCGGATATAATATGCTGCTTGAAAATTACCTACTCGCCTCCGATTATAACGCCGAGCCGAGTTCCGGTTCGCGTCAGCCGAGATCTGCCATCGGTAAAAAAAGCGACGGCACGATCGTTATTTTCGCCGTTGACGGCAGAACGACCGACAGCATAGGTCTTACCGCTTCCGAGCTTGCCAACGCGCTGCTTGAACTCGGTTGCAGCGATGCCATGCTTTTTGACGGCGGCGGCTCCACCGAGATCGCCGTTTATAAAAACGGCGAAGTAGTAATACTTAATGATCCTACCGACGGTGTCGAAAGGCAGATCTCCGACGCCTTTTTGGTCATCGGCGACGCAAAGGATAGATCGCTGCCGTCACGCCTGCAAATTAATACCGATTTTGATTTTGCCGCCGTGGGAGGCTCATGCGTCACTTTGTCGGCAAAGACAGTCGATGCGTTCGGTAACGAATGCAAAACGATAAATCACCCGAAGATAACTTACAACGTTCTGAATTCCGAGGGTTATATCAAGGATAATATGTTTTTCAGCGGTGATAAAAGGGGTACTGCCATTATCGAGGCAAAATGCGAATATCAGTCGAAGGAACTTAAAGGTTACTATTTTATCAACGTCGTCGATGAATTTGATATTTCCGCCGACGATATAAGTCTTTATTTGGCGCGCGGCGCCGAAAGTGCAATAGAATTCAATGCGACTTATCACACTTTTCCCATCTCGCTTGATCTTGGCTCGTTTGTCTGGGAAAACACAAATGCCGATACTTTGGAAGATGAAGTGCCGCATGACGTGCTTATCGGCGGAAAAACGGGATATCTTGATAAAAAGGGCACGTTTCACGCTTCTTCAGATCTCGACCAAAGAATATATGAAACGTTTATCGGCACTTGCGGAAAAGAAACGGTCAAAATAAGAGTTTGCACGGGACTTTTTCCCATATTACCGTTATCATTTGACTCTGCGAGTGAAGATATATCGCTCTTGCAAAATGCCGAGTGGGCAAACGGCAGACACAACGGCACATCATATAAAGTCAGCGGAAAAGACGTTTTACCGGCAAAAGCGATCACGATAGATTCATGTGTAGAATACGTTGATCTGTGGTGCCGCTGCGAGAATGATTCGCTTTTCTGCCGATTTACCGATGCCGACAAAAAGACTGTCTTATTGCCTTATGAAAAACTTGAAGATTATTCGCTTATCGGCGGATATAAGCATTTCAGGGCGCAAATGCCCGCCGAAATTCCGGCGCCTTTCACGCTTGATGGCTTAATCGTTTCTGATACCGACAGTGAATTCATCATCGATTCTTTTGAAATATACTGCGGTGAGGGCGAAAAATCGCCCGCCTTTGCCGACAATGCCGATCATTGGAGCCGTGACTATGCCGAAAAGACCTTTGATATGGGCCTTATCGACGGTGTTGTAGAAGAAGATTCAGAACGCTATTTTTACCCCGACCGCAAGATGACGCGCGCAGAATTCGCAAAGCTTTTGGTATCATATATGTGTCTTGATCTTGATATCGAAAATGAAACGGAAGACGGTGAGAACGACGGCGTCGTCATTTCCGATGCGATAAAGGTCTCTGACTATGACGATATCGCCGAATGGGCAAAGCCGTACGTTATGTCGGTGATGAGGGCGAAATTCATGAACGGCAAACGCAAAAGCGACGGCACTCTTGTCTTTGATCCGGGCAGCACGATAACGCGCCAGGAGGTCATGCAAGTATTCGGAAATATCATAAAATCTCGCACATTGTGCATCGATGACGGCTCCGAATCTATTTTTGAAAATTTTGACGACTGTCTGCAAATCGCCGATTGGGCAAAAGATAACGTCAAGCTTGTTGTCGATTGCAAAATCGTCGGCGGCTACAATAACAAGATAAATCCGACGGGTGAGATCAGCCGTGCCGAGATAGCCGTTATGTTTGCCAATCTGTTTGAATACGAAACCAGATAATTCCATATTGCCATAATTTAATTAACAATGTATAATATATAATATATAGTAAGCTTGTCTGTGAGAGGAGTGAATGTATATGAAGAGAATAACGGCAGTTATTTTGGCGCTTTTGTGTCTGTGCTGTCTGTTTTCGTGTCGGCAAAGTTCAAAGATACAATATGTGACATACGAAGCCGAGCATTATACATCGCTTACCCAAGCGGAGATTTTATCATCTTCTGCCGATGCAAAGGCGAGCGGCTCTTTGAAAGTCGCATTTTCACAAAAGCCGAGCGGCATTTTCATGGACGGCATAATATCAGAAGATACGTCTTTTGACAAAGCCGTGCTCGATCTTATAACGGGCTATTCCACCGTTGCCTATACAAAAGAGGGCAAATATATCGTTGACCCCGTCACCGTCAATGCTTACAGAGCAGTTTCAAACACCGACGGCACGACGACTTATACGTTTATGATAAACGACGATCTTTATTATTCCGACGGAACGAAGATCACTGCCGCCGACTACGTTTTTACCGTCTTGCTCTTGGCATCGAGCGAATGGAATTATTTTCAAAACGCCGAGTCTAACCATTACTATGAATTTCTGGGTTATAAATCATATCATACGGGAGCGATAAACTACTATCCCGGTGTGCGTTATCTTTCTGAAAACATCTTTTCTCTGACGATTTCAGACGATGCAGATAACACTTTTTATTCACTCTCATCCGTTGACGTATATCCGCTGCCGATCGGCGTGATAGCTCCCGGCGTGCGAGTCTGCGATTCATCGGACGGCGCATATCTCGACGGTGATTTTTCATCTGTTCTGCTCAATAAGACCGTATTTTCAAGTGACGGTTATGCGTATTTGCCGAGTGTTACAAGCGGTCCGTACGTATTTGAAAAATACAATCAAGCGCAAAATTCGGTGGAGCTTTCAGTCAATGAAAACTTTCTTTGCCGTTATGACGGGGCACGTCCGCAAATCGAAAAACTGATTTTGCAATATTCCGACGACGTGTCATATAAACTTTTGAAGCGCGGCTATGACCTTGTTTTGTCATTATCCGGCACGGCGCTTTCGGAGGCAAAAGAGAGCGACGCTTTCGATTTTGATACGCACGAATATTTAAGACGCGGTTTTGCGCAGATAATGTTTTCTTGCGATCAGCAGACAACGGGCTCTGAAAGCGTCAGAAAAGCTATTGCATATCTGATACCGTATTCAACGCTCACATCCGACGTCGTTTCTTCAAACGGCTCACGTGTTTATTCGTTCTATTCTCAAAGTATGTGGGAATATTCAAAGCTTTCCGATAGACTTGGCGAGTCGCTGACTCTTTACGATCAAAGTCTCAAAACCGCCGAAGAACTTATAGTAAAAGACGGTTGGAACTATAACTATAACGGCGGACATTTTCAAAAGGGCGTTGACACGGTAAGATACAAAAAGACAGCTGACGGCACGCTTGTTCCGCTTATTATCGAATGGGCGAATTCCGATTGCGTACTTACCGATTTTCTATATAAAAAGCTCTTGCCGATCGCTTATAGCATCGGTATTAAAATAAATTCAACGACTCTGCCGTTGAATACCTTGCTTTCATACGTTTCGCAAAAATCATCGCCGTATCAGATGTATTCATTCGGTTACGGCTTCACAGACTCCCCGGCATTTTGGTATTATTTTCCGTCGCTCGGCGATGATATCGGGCTGAATTTCAATCATTGTTATGATGCCGAACTCTGCAAGATCGCCGAAGATATGAAAAACACGGCGCCCGGAGACTGTGAAAAATGGCTTGAACTCTTTTATGAATTCCAGATAAGATACAATCAAATTCTGCCGAGCATTCCTCTTTATGAGGATGTGTATGCAGATCTTTCGACAACTAAACTCAAAAATTATGAACCAAGTGCGGAATTTTCATTTTCAGACGCTGTTATCAGGGCATTTTTAGACTGAAAGACGCCGGTTTTGAAGGAGGATTTCGATGAGATTTTTTCACAGAAAGCGCGGAAAGAATGCGCTTTTGGTCATCAATCCCGTTGCAGGAAAAATGAGGTCGCAGACCTCGCTGTTTCAGATCGTTGATATCTTGTGCAAATATGATTATTCGCTGACGGTGCAAACTACGCGCGCAAAAGAAGACGCAACGGGCATCGTCAATGATTTCGGCGAGGGCAAAGACCTTATTGTCTGCGCCAGCGGCGACGGTACCTTAAACGAAGTCATAAGCGGAGCTCTGATGCTTAAAAACATCCCGCCGATCGGTTATATACCGACGGGCTCTACAAATGACTTTGCAAGCTCGCTCGGCATCCCCAAGAAGATAAAAAACGCGGTAAAACACGTCGTTACCGGAACTGCCACGCCCGTTGATATCGGCAAATTCAATGACGACCGTTATTTTACATACGTCGCATCTTTCGGGGCTTTTACCGAAACGTCATATCAAACTCCGCAGAGCTTAAAAAACGTGCTCGGTCACTTTGCGTATCTGCTCGAAGGCATAAAGGAGATAGTCAATATCAAAACCACGCACATGACTGTTTGCCTTGACTCGGGTGAAGTTATTGAAGACGATTTCATTTTCGGCGCCGTTTCAAATTCAAAGTCGATAGGCGGCGTGCTAAGGCTTTCCGAAGACAAAGTTTCGATGAGCGACGGAGTTTTTGAAATCATGCTCATAAAGGCGCCTGCCAATCTTGCGGAACTCAGTCAAATCATAAACGACTTGACAACTCAAAAATTCACATCCAAGCTCGTCACATTCTGCCATTCGTCGAAGGTCACTTTCAAAGCCGACAAGGATATTATGTGGTCTCTTGACGGCGAATGTGTCAAGAGCTCCGACAGCGTTGACGTTGAATGTATGCACGGCGCAGTTTCTATTATTCTTTAATATTAAATGTGAGGAAAATTTATGGAAAAATGGTATAGAATGACCCATAATCCCGTAATACCGCTGGGCAAAGACAGAACGCCCATAACAGGCTCGGATGAACACTTGAGACTTTGCTATGAAGCGGGAGCCGAGGGTGCGGTGCTTTTGAAAAACGACGGCACTTTGCCGCTTTCAAAACACACGAAAGTCGCTATTTTCGGCAAGGGAAGCGTAAACTACATAAAAGGCGGCTCGGCAGCGGTGACGTGCTGACTGCCCCCATTCCTTCATTTTGCGAGGTCATGCGCCGTTATGATTCAGAGCGCAAATAAAAACATTTTTGCCGCTCTGCGATTTTTATGAGCAAAACAAAGACTCAAACGAAGAGCCTGCCGTTCCCGATGATCTGATATCTGACGCATCCGCCTTTGCAGACGTCGCAGTTATCACATTTTCACGCATATCCGGCGAAGAATTCGACCGCGTATGCGAAAAATATGACGGAGATTATTATCTTTCAAAGAGCGAGGAATCGCTTGTCTCTGCGGTTTGCGCTAAATTTGAAAAGGTCGTTGTCGTTTTCAACGTCTGCGGTGTCGTCGATCTTTCATGGTGCGCCGAAAATAAAAAGATTTCTGCCGTTTTATGCACCTGGCTCGGCGGCAATATGGGAACGTACGTTGCCGCTGATATTCTTATCGGCAAGATAAATCCGAGCGGAAAACTTTCAGACACGTTTGCCGCCGATTATTGCGACTACCCGTCAAGTGAAAATTTCAATGCTTCTGAAGAGCTTATCGAATATACCGAAGATATTTTCGTCGGCTACCGTTATTTCAACACCATTCCCGGTGCCGATAAAAAGATCGTTTATCCGTTCGGCTACGGCTTGTCTTATACCGATTTTACGATAGACGCCGAGGGATGCAGAAAAGGCGATAACATATCCGTAACGGCGACTGTTAAAAACGTCGGCAGATATTCGGGCAAAGAAGTGATCGAGGTCTATGTTTCATCACCGAGCCAAAAGCTTTGCAAGCCGAAGATCGAACTGCGGGCATTTGCAAAAACACCGCTTCTTTCACCCAATCACAAGCACACAGCCGAAATATCCTTTAAGATCTTGGATATGGCGTCTTATGATGAACAAAGCGCATCTTACGTTTTGGAAAAAGGCGACTATACGGTCTATGTCGGCAATTCGTCTGTCAATATAAAGCCCGCGTTTACTTATCATATCGATAATGATACCGTCACAAAAAAGCTCGTAAACAGATGCACACCGCACAAGCTTTCAAAACGAATGATATCCGACGGCAGCTATATAGATTGTGAGATTTCAGAAAATGCCGCAAAAAATGACGTCTCGAATTTCAGCGATGATCTGTATTGGCAAAATTCCCATAAAGAATTGTTTTCAAATGATGTTTCGCGCCCCGACTTAAGAATTTTGCAGTCAGAAGAGGGAAGAATTCAATTAAAGCAGGTCGCAAACGGCGAGTATTCGCTTGATGAGTTTGTCTCACAGCTTAACTTATCAGAACTCATCACACTTTGCGGCGGCTATTATACCGGCGGTGTTGAGCGCGGTGTTGCGGGAATAAGCGGTGTCGGAGATATGCCGTATTTCGGAATTCCTGCAGCGCCTTTTACCGAGGGACCTTCCGGCATTCGAGTTTCTTTTGAATCGACCGCTTTCCCTTGAAGTGCCATGCAGGCGTGCAGTTGGAATACCGATCTTATATACCGCATCGGCAAAGCCGTAGGCGATGAGGTCGTTGAAAACAATATAACGACCTGGCTTGCCCCCGGCATGAACATACACAGAAACCCCAAGTGCGGCAGAAACTTTGAATATTACTCCGAAGATCCGCTTCACACCGGCAAATGCGCCGCCGCCGTAATAAAAGGATGTCAATCGGCAGGCGCGGCAACGAGCGCAAAGCATCTTTGCTGCAACAACAAGGAGATAAAGCGCTTCGAATATGACTGTGCCGTGAGCGAAAGAGCAATAAGAGAAATATATCTCAAAGGCTTTGAAATAGCGGTGCGTGAAGCCGATCCGATGACACTTATGACATGCTATAACCGTTTGAACGGATGGTATGTTTCGGAAAGTTATGATATACTGACCGGAATCGTCAGAGGCGAATGGAAATATGACGGTCTTATAATTTCAGACCGGGGAAGTTTGAGCGAGCCGTATCTTGACATTCTTGCGGGCAACAACGTCCACATGCCGCAGATAAACGCCGAAAGGCTTTGTCTTGCCATTGAGGCCGGCTATATCACGCGAAAACAAATCGAAGATAACGTTAAGAGAGTTTTGACATTTATTTTGAAATTAGCATTAAAATGAAAAACTATAACAAAATTTACCCGATCTTATCACTTATATTCAACATAGCAAATGTCCTGCTCGTCGTAACGTCGATATTATGGTATTTTATCGGCGGCGGCGTCACAAGCCATTCACTTGGCGGAATGAAAAGTTTCAGGTATTTTACCAATGATTCAAACATTCTTTCCGCTTTGTGCTCGCTTATCATGATACCGTTCATAATAAGGCAAATTTTCGGAAAAGATGAAAAAATACCGTCTTTTGTGCTTACCTGCAAAGCAGTAGCAAGTGCCGAGGTCATGCTCACAATGATCGTTGTGCTGTTCTTTCTCGGTCCCACACAGGGGTATGACGTAATGTATGACGGAGTATGTCTTGCGCTGCATCTTATTTGCCCGCTGCTTTCAATAATTTCTTTCTGCTTTTTCGAAAGAGGATCGCTTTTTACAAAACGCCGCCTTGCTCTATCAATGATACCCGCGGCGATCTATGCGACGTTTTATCTTGTAAACGTCGTTTTGATCGGCTGCTGGCGTGATTTTTACGGCTTTAATATCAAGGGCTTGCGCGTCATCATTTACATAGTTATAATATTGGCAGCGTACGTATCGGCACTGATAATCGGTGCGATACATAATGCCGTTGAAAAATCAAAAGCCATATAAGCGGTGAGTAAATACACCGTTACAAACAAAAACCGGCTTATTAAAAATCAGTCGGTTTTTTATTCAGTCAGAGAACATAATTCTTCGGCTTGATGATATACAACGCTCCGCATTAATAAACAAAAAATCCTAAGAAAGTAAAATGCGCATACAAAAACCACCGATTTCCGAGAAAGCGAAAAATCGGTGGTTTTTTGTTACGGTCAATCAAAATGCCCAGTTGCCGTCTTTGAATATCGCTATACATTTGCCGTCTTTTGTATAGGCGTTGATATTGAGAGTTTTTGTGCCGATCATAAAGTCAACGTGAGTGTGCGACTCGTTGACACCCATTTTATGACATTCGTCATTGGTATATTTATCATAATCTCTTATGACGTTCGTAAAGCCGAAGCCGACTGCAAAGTGGCAGGCAGCATTTTCGTCAAAAAGTGTCTGATAGAACAAAACTCCGCTGTTGCGTATGGGCGAATCAAAGGGAACAAGCGCACATTCGCCGAGATATTTGGCGCCCTCATCGACCGATACCATCTCTTTTAAGAGAGCTTCATTTTTCTTCGCATGTACCTCACAAACCTTGCCCTCGTGGAATTTGAGCGAGAAGTCGCTTATGATCTCACCGTTATACGAAAGGGGAAGTGACGAATATACAATGCCCTCTGCGACACCTTTTTTGGGGGATGTGAATACCTCTTCGCTGGGGATATTCGGGTTGAATTCAACACCGTCAAGTATCTTTTCGCTTCCGCCCAAAAAGTCGGCGTTTTCTATAAGACCGACGGTAAGATCGGTGCCGTTTGCGTCTTTATATTCGAGGCGCTCGATGCCGAGAGAATTAAGATAAGCGCATCTCTTTTTGAGATCTTCGTTATGTTTTTCCCACGCAAAGTTGGGATCGTCGCCATCGGCTCTTGCCGTTTTTAAGATCGCATCCCAAAGTTTTTCGATCGCCGCATCGGTATCAAGATCGGGAAAAACCTTCTTTGCCCATTTTTCACTCGGAACACCTGCAATAGACCACTTATATTTATTTTCCATCTGCGCTCTTATGGGTCTTGTGACCGACAGTACAGCCTGCTGCGCTTTTGCATATTTCAGCTGATCGATATTTGCATATCCGTCGGGATCGTCGCTCAAAAGATATATCATTACGGGCAGGGTATCTTTTCTGAAATTGAGTTTTGCGACCTCGTGATCTTCTACCTTTGAGAGAGTTTCAAGGTCCTGATAGTCAATTCCGAGTTTTGCTATATCCATACAGCCCCAGTCCATTTCGACCTTTTTTGCACCGAGCTTATAACATTCTTCGACTACCATTTTTGCAAAATCCGATATTTCGACCGATGCCTGAACTACGACAGAATCGCCTTTTTTTACGTTTCCGCCCGTTTTGGCAATGAGATTGGCATATTTTTGTAATTTTTTAATATCCATTGTTATCTCCTGAATGATTTATTTGTGACAATTATACCGCAGCTCCGTTAAAATGTAAAGCCGTTTTTGCGTCTCCTATACTATATAGAGCAAAAATTAACGTAAAGTATTGCAGAACACTTTTCGGTATGCTATAATAACTGTATCTGTTTTGAAATAATTTACAACTTTGTAAAAAATAAAATGAAAAGGAAATCGTTATGAAAATTCTTGTTATCAACGCAGGCAGCTCATCCATTAAATATCAGCTTTTTGATATGACCGACAATAAGGTACTTTGCAAAGGTCTTTGCGAACGTATCGGCATCGAGGGCAGTGCGTTCAAGCACAAAGTTCCCGGTCAGGATGACTACAAAATCGAAGTTCCGATGAAGAATCACGAAGAGGCTATCCGCCTTGTCATCAACACACTCGTCAGCAAAGATCACGGCGTAATTTCTTCAATGAGCGAGATCGGCGCCGTAGGTCACCGTGTCCTCCACGGCGGCGAAAAGTTCTCAGGCTCCGTTCTGATCGACCAAAAGGTCATCGCAGCTATTGAAGAATGCTGCGAACTCGGCCCCTTGCACAATCCTCACAATCTGACCGGCATTCGCGCGTGCGCAGAGATCATGGGCGATATCCCCCAGGTCGCTGTATTTGATACCGGCTTCCATCAGACGATGCCCGACTATGCGTATATGTACGCTATTCCTTATGAATATTATGAAAAGTATAAGATCCGCCGTTACGGCTTCCACGGTACGTCTCACCGCTATGTCAGCGGCAGAGCGGCAGAAATTCTCGGACGTGACCCCAAGGATCTTAAGATCGTTACCTGCCACCTCGGAAACGGCTCGTCGATTTCCGCTATCAAGGGCGGAAAATGCTTTGATACCACAATGGGTGTCACACCTCTTGAAGGTATTATGATGGGCACACGCTGCGGCTCCATCGACCCTGCCATCATTCCGCTTTTGATGGAAAAAGAACATATGAGCGCAAAAGATATCGACACTATGATGAATAAAAAATCGGGTATGCTCGGTGTATCACAGCGCACAAGCGACAACAGAGATATCGAAGAGGGCGTTAAAGCCGGCGACAAGCGCTGCCAGCTCGTTGAAAATATGCTCTTCCATCAGCTCACAAAATACGTAGGCGGATTTGCAGCTGCAATGGGCGGTCTTGATGCCGTCGTCTTCACAGGCGGTATCGGCGAAAACAGCCCCAGGATCCGTTCATTCGTCGGACACAAGCTTGAATTCATGGGCTGCCGTGTTGACGATGAAAAGAACAACTGCCGCGGCAAAGAAGTCGATTTCGCAACTCCCGATTCCAAGATCCGTTTGCTCGTAATTCCCACCGAGGAAGAGCTCACCATCGCAAAAGATACTTACGAGATCGTAACTGCTCTCAATAAATAATTATTGAAAGTTTTACTTTCTCTTTACGAATGGGGAAGATTTGATTATGCGAAAATTTTTACTCATCTTTTTGGTTTTGATAATGTCTTTGGGCGTCATTTCATGTTCAAAGAATGAAAATCCGACCGAAATAGAAAACTTTTACGTTTCGATCGACGTCAAGGATTACGGCGAAATAACCGCGCTTATCCGCGCAGATATAGCTCCCGTTACCGCCGCCAATTTCAAAACTCTTGTTGAGAGCGGATTTTATGACGGTCTTACGTTTCACAGGATAATGGAAGGCTTCATGATCCAGGGCGGAGATCCCGAGGGAACGGGCTACGGCGGAAGCGATAACAAGATTTTCGGTGAATTTGAATACAACGGTTTTGAAAATACGCTTTCACACGTCAGAGGAACTATTTCAATGGCGCGCAGCAAGCAGTATAATTCCGCCTCGTCGCAATTCTTTATCGTTCAAAAAGATTCGACCTACCTTGACGGTCAATATGCCGCTTTCGGAACCGTCTTATCGGGAATGGAAACGGTCGA
>JAGAFQ010000006.1 GCA_017612495.1 Clostridia bacterium | reverse complement strand
TTAAGGCAAAAACCGTCAAATGTCGCGGCGATTTCGGCGGCACCCGACCGCCGAAACCGCGAGGGGGTGTTAAAAAACGAGTTTTTTAACACCCCCTTTATTTATGCACTGCGTTTTGTGATTTTTGCTTTGCCTTTTTTGTCGATGAAATTCGCGGTTATCGTGACCTTTTTGATCGTCTTGTCGGAGGGAACGTCAAACATGAGTTTCATCATTCTGTCTTCAAGTATCGACCGAAGTCCGCGTGCGCCCGTTTTGCGCTCAATGGCGAGCTCGGCAATTCTGTCGAGTGCCTTATCTTCAAAGACGAGCTCAACGTCGTTCATGTCGAATATCTTGCGATATTGCTTCGTCAAAGCGTTTTTCGGCTCTTTGAGTATCGAAACGAGAGCATCTTTATCAAGATGGTCAAGGGCGGTTATTATCGGCAAACGTCCTACAAGCTCGGGTATCAGACCGTATTTGACGATATCCTGCGCTATGACGTTTCGATATATGCCGTCTTTTTCTCTTTCTGCGGCAGTCTTATTTTCGCTCATAAAGCCTATTATCTGATTTCCGGTGCGTTTGGCGATTATATCGGTAAGACCGTCAAAAGCTCCGCCGCATATAAAGAGGATGTTCGAGGTATCGATCTGAATGAACTCCTGATTCGGATGTTTTCTTCCGCCTTGAGGGGGAACGTTTGAAACGGTACCTTCAAGAATTTTCAAGAGTGCCTGCTGAACGCCTTCGCCCGAAACGTCGCGCGTTATCGAACGGTTTTCGCTTCTGCGCGAGATCTTGTCGATCTCGTCGATATAGATGATGCCGCGCTCGGCTCTTTCTATATCATAGTCGGCGGCTTGAATGAGCCTCAAAAGAATATTTTCTACGTCTTCGCCGACGTATCCCGCTTCGGTGAGTGTCGTTGCATCGGCAATGGCGAATGGAACATCAAGAGTTTTTGCAAGGGTTTGCGCAAGCAGAGTTTTGCCGACACCCGTAGGTCCCAAAAGCAAAACGTTGCTCTTTTGAATTTCAACGTCGTCATCCGTTTTCGACTGATATATGCGCTTGTAATGGTTATAGACAGCGACAGAAAGTGCGATCTTCGCATCCTCCTGACCGACTACGTGCAAATCGAGAGTTGCTTTTATCTCGGAGGGAATGGGCAAATCTTTGAATGCGCGTTTGCCGGCTTCGTTTTCTTTGTTATAACTGTCTATTATGCTGTTGCAAGCCTCTATACATCTGTCACAGATATATATTCCGTTAGGCGACGGTATGAGAAATTCGCATTGCATCTCTTTGCGTCCGCAAAAAGAACAGCAAACTTCATCTTGAATATCGTTCTTTGCCATGAAAATCTCCTTTTATCGGAATTCAGCGCTTTTCGATAACTTTATCGATCAAGCCGTATTCCTTTGCCTCGTTTGCCGAGAGAAAGTTATCTCGGTCGGTGTCGCGCTCGATCTCTTCAAGAGATCTGCCCGTGTTCTTTGACAAAATGGAATTGAGAGTTTTGCGGGTCTTGATGATATGGTCGGCGTGGATCTTTATATCAGAAGCCTGACCCTGCATTCCGCCGAGAGGCTGATGGATCATGATCTCGCTGTTGGGAAGGGCCTGGCGCTTTCCTTTTGCGCCCGAAGAGAGCAGAAATGCGCCCATACTTGCCGCCATACCTACACAAATGGTCGAAACGTCGCATTTGATGTAGTTCATGGTGTCATATATCGCCATACCTGAGCTGACGCTTCCGCCGGGAGAGTTGATATTATGGTAGATATCTTTATCCGGGTCTTGTGCCTCAAGATAAAGAAGCTGGGCGACGACAAGAGATGCCGTTTGATCGGTTATTTCTTCTGAAAGAAAAATCACTCTGTCGTTCAGCAAGCGCGAATAAATATCATAAGAACGTTCACCGTGATTGGTTTGTTCTACGACCATTGGTACAAGTGCCATAATAAATCCTACCTTTCGTGAATTAAAGTGTTACGTTGACTTAATTATTTGTCTGCCTTTTTTGCCGTTTCGGTTTTTTTAGCGGCAGGCTTTTTAGCTGCAGCGGTCTTTGCGGTCGTTGCAGTCTTCTTTGCGGGAGCCTTTTCGGTCTTTGCGGCCGTTTCTTTCTTTGCAGCGGCAGCAGGCTTCTTTGCGGCAGTCGCAGTCTTTGCGGGAGTTTTGGTTTCCTTGCTTGCGGCTTTTGCGGTTGCCGCAGTCTTCTTGGCGGGAGCCTTTTCAGCCTTTTCTCCGTCAGCCATTTCGGCCTTTGCGGCAGGCTTCTTTGCCTTTGCGTTTGCCTTGACTATTTCAAGTGCTTTCTGCAATGAAAGATCGCTCTTTACGATATCGGCGGGAACGCTCTCGCGGATCTTTTCGATTTCCATACCGTAAGCGTCTGCGAGCTTTTTGAGTTCATCTTCAACGTCTTTGTCGCTGACTTCGACTTTTTCAGCCTTTGCAACGAGTTCCAAAGCGAGCTTGCACTTAACGGTGCGTTCAGCCTGCGCGTGGAAGTCGCGGCGCATATCTTCAGGTTTAAGACCTGTGTATTTGAAATATGTGTTGATGTCAAGACCCTGCTGGCGCAAACGCATATCATAATCGTTTATGATATTGTCAACTTCGGTGTCGATCATGCTGTGCGGGATGTCGCCCTCAAGACCTTTGATGAGTTCATCCATAAGATTTTCCGCATAAGCGTTGTCGCATTCTGCATCAGCTCTCTTTTGGAGTTTATCCTTGACGTCCTTCTTATATTCAGAAAGAGTATCAAATTCAGAAACGTCTTTTGCAAATTCGTCGTCAAGAGCGGGAAGTTCGTTATATTTGATCTCGTGGAGCTTGACCTTGAAGGTCGCTGCCTTGCCTGCGAGTTCCTTTGCAGAGTAGGGATCGGGGAACGTTACGTTTACGTCGAACGAATCGCCGATGTTGTGACCGCAAACCTGATCTTCAAATCCGGGAATTAAGTGGCCGGAACCCAAAACGAGCTGCTGCTTTTCGGCTTTGCCGCCGTCAAAACGTTTGCCGTCGCAATAGCCGTCATAGTCGATGACGGTCGTATCGCCGTTCTGTGCGGGACGGTCGGTGATGTCGATAAGACGGGAATTGCGGTTGCGCATAGCTTCAAGCTCACGCATAACGTCTTCGTCGGTGATCTTCTTGCTTTCTTTTACAGCCGAAATGCCGCGATATGTTTTAAGGGTCAGATCGGTGGGGTAGATCTCAAATTTTGCTTTTACGGTAACGCCCTTGTCGTCAATTGCTTCAATGTCGATCTCGGGACGGCCGACAGCCTTTTCGCCCGACTCTTTGAGAGCGGCGTCATAAGCTTCGGGAAGCAGATCGTTTATGGCATCTTCATAGAAGAAACCGGTGCCGTAAAGCTTTTCAATGATGTGCTTGGGCGCTTTGCCTTTGCGGAAACCGTTGATGGTGATGTTCTTTACCTTTTTCTTGTAAACTTCGTTTACGGCATTGTCAAAGCTTGCTTTATCGATGATAAAAGTGAGCTCTGCCGTATTTTTTTCGGGATATTTTGTTGTTTTTAACTTCATAGAATCAATCCTCCGAGATGATTATATAATATATTTGAAAAAACATTCAAACTATATTTTACTTTATTGTTTG
>JAGAFQ010000064.1 GCA_017612495.1 Clostridia bacterium | reverse complement strand
GCTTTTTGAATGCGGATCAAGCTCGGCTTATTCGATAATTCGACAAATCAAGGCTCAAAACGGAGGCGGAAAACTCGGTCGCGGAAAAATTTTGAGAGACGAACTTGAATATTGGATACATTCAAGACCGGATGTAAAAAAATAAAAGCGCCGAAAGAGGAGCTTTTTTGCGTTCGGCGCACTTTTCAAGATCTGAAATATCCCGCAAAAGAAATGTTGCAAAATTGTTAACGGTATTGTATAATGGTTACATAATTCAAGCACTTGCAAAAAAATATTTCAGAGAGGGTAATGCAAGTTTGAAAGACCGCCTTTTGAACTTGCCGTTTGCAGGCAGAGCAATCATCTGCTTTTCAAGCCGTCCCCGTTTTTGAAAAAAGAAAGGAACTTTCGCTCAAAAGCGAAAGCAATGGTCATAATTATGCA
Organism: Clostridia bacterium; assembly: GCA_017612495.1. Classification (GTDB taxonomy): domain Bacteria; phylum Bacillota; class Clostridia; order Oscillospirales; family CAG-272; genus RGIG8399. The sequence continues at coordinate 10,022 of JAGAFQ010000064.1, read as the reverse complement.
AAACAAAAAGATCATCTCAATGATTTTGTGCGTGTTGATGCTTATATCGTCAATTCCGCTCGTCGCAAGCGCCGCCTCCGTTTCGAAAGTAACTTTTTCAAACTTTCCGACAACTGTAACAACGGGCACGTCGCTTGCATCGTATGATCCCGTTTCGTGGACCGATACTGCCGATGTCGAATATTTTTGGTATTTGGATATTTCGAGAAAGATCGACCAAAACAACGAAGAGTGGGTAACGTCTTACTATCCCATGCAGTTCAAGGATAAGATCTTAAAATATTATCGCGGCTATTCCGAATCTACCTTGACCAACTTCAATGCAAAGGCGCCGAGCACCTTCACAAACGATTACGTCTTTGCTTTTTGCGCCGTTGCAATGCCCAAGGGCAGCGCAACTTTTTCAGATTCGCTCTCTTTGACCGTCAATTATAAAGACGGCACCGAATACACAGAAGAAGCCGATCCCGAAGACGTTTCGTGGTATCAGCAGCTCGATGTTATCGCAGCCAACCAAGACCAAAAGATTTTGACTGTTACGTTTGCGAATACGCCCTTGAGCGTTAAGCTCGGCACAAAGGTCGCATCTTATAGCCCCGTATCGTGGGCATCGACCGTAAGCACCGATTATTGCTGGTATATCGAACAATACGATAAAGCCACCGAGGACTTTGTTGCAAGATACGTTCCCTCTGCATATACCGATAAGATCGCAGGCTTTTTGGAACTTGATGCAGACGATATAAGATTCGATTGCGCCGAATTTTCATCTGAATTTTCCGACGATTACGAATATATTTTCTATCCGACGGCTATCCCGAAAAAGGGATACGTCTTCACCGAAATTACCGAATATACCGTAAGCTTTACAGACGGTACCTCAATTTCCGATCTCATCGGCGACGGCAATAAATCCGGCGTATCTTTCGGCGTACCGCTTGAACTCGACAAGGCCGGTGTTGAAATCAAGACGACAAAATCGGTCTCGTTTGCGAACTTCCCGACAAGCATCGAAAAGGATACGAAGATCGCAAGTTATAATCCCGTTTCGTGGGCTGACACCGAAGATCTCGAATATTTCTGGTATATAGAAGAGTTTTCAGCTGACGGAAAGAAAAAAACAGCAACCTACGTGCCGAACGCTTTTTATGAAAAGGCGCTGAAATATTGGGACGGATATTCAGACAGCGACCTTGATGCCATGAAAGAAGACTTTTCCGATACGATGACGTCAGATCACGTCTATCGTTTCTACGGTGTTGCGCTTATCAAAGATAAATGCAAATTTGACGATAAGGTGACGCTTAACGTAACTTACAGCGACAAAACGACCTTTACCCACGTCTATTCCGATTGTTCCAAAGAGATCGAATTTACCTGGGGCAAATATTTGTCAGTCCCCGGCGGAACTACTCCCGTTGATCCGCAGCCCGTTGATCCGCCCGTTCCCGGCGATATAAACTTTATCGACGTAACAAAAGATAAATGGTTCTATGAAGACGTAAAATACGCATTCAACAACGGACTTATGAAGGGTACCGGCACTTATACGTTCTCGCCCGACGAGCCGACCTCGCGCGGAATGATCGTCACTATTTTATACAGACTCGAAAATTCTCCCGCCGTATCCGGCAAATGCACGTTCCCAGACGTCAAGAAAGGTTATTATTGCGAAGATGCCGTAATATGGGCATCGTCGAATAATATCGTGCTTGGATATTCCAACGGAAAATTCGGTCCCGACGACCCCATCACACGTGAGCAAATGGCAACGCTTTTATACAGATATGCACAGTTCAAGGGCTATAACGTTTCTCAACGCACGTCTCTTGCAAAGTTCTCCGACAGTTCAAAGATCAGCAGCTATGCCGTTGATTACGTTTCGTGGGCAAATGCCGTAGGATTTTTGAGCGGCACATCCACTACTACCATTTCTCCCGAAGGCATGGCGCAGCGCTCGCAGGCAGCGGCACTGTTCCGCAGATTTATTGAAAAGTATTCCAAATGACAATTTAAAAATGCGCACTTTGCAGTGCGCATTTTTTTGTTATGACAAGACCTGCTCTGCGGCCTCTTTTTCGAACTGTCTTGTATAAAGATTATAATACTCGCCCTTAATAGCCATAAGCTCCGAATGTGTACCGCGCTCGGTAATTTTGCCGTTGTTGACGACAAGAATTATGTCGGCGTTGCGAATGGTCGATAAGCGGTGCGCGATCACAAAAGACGTTCTGCCTTCGGTGATCTTATAGATCGCATCCTGAATTTTCTTTTCGGTTATGGTGTCGATGGACGCGGTCGCCTCATCGAGTATCAGTATCTTCGGATCGGTGAGAATGGCGCGGGCAAACGACAAAAGCTGTTTTTCGCCCGTCGATAACAGATCTCCCCCCTCGCCGACCTCACTTTGAAGTCCGTTATCCATTTTTTCGATGACGTCGTCGGCTGAAACGATCTTCAGCGCCTCATAGACCTCTTCTTCGGTGGCATCCGGCTTGCCGTAACGCATATTTTCAAGCACCGTGCCCGAGAAGAGATGCGGCGTTTGAAGCACGTATCCGATATGTGAGTGCAGCCATAACTGCGATCTCTCTTTAACATCGACGCCGTCGATCAGAATTTTGCCGCTCGTCGCTTCAAAGAAACGGCAGACGAGGTTTACGAGGGTCGATTTTCCGGCGCCTGTTTCACCGACTATCGCAACATTTGTGCCTTGCGGTATTTTAAGATCAAAATGCTCGAAGATGTATTCATCGCCGTCGGGATATTTGAAACTTACGTCACGAAATTCCACATCGCCGTGCAGATCTTCCCAATTCTCATATTTGGGAGAAAACGGCGTGCCGTATTTTTCGATGACCTCATCGGAATCCGTAACGTCTGATTTTGTCGCAATAAGATTTGTGACTCTCTCGATGTTGACCTGCGTCGTGATCAAATCGGATATGCAGTCGATAAACCATCTTACGGGTTCCATAATGCCCATTGCATAGGAAATGAACATATTCAGCATACCGATGTCGAGCAAGCGCTCTTTTGTCAGATTTCCGCCTTTCCAAAGGACGATGGCAAGAGCCAAAGAGCCGGCAAAGGAGATCGACGAGCCGAAGATGGCGCGGTATCTTGCCGCGTGCGTTGCGGTCTTGTGCATCTCGGCGGTGTCTTTTTTGAAGTTTTCTTCGATCTTTTCTTCGGCGACAAGAGTCTTTATCGTTTTTGCACCGACGATGCCTTCGTTGAAATCACCGGTGATCGTCGAATTTATCTCTCTTATTTTGCGGTTGATGACGGTGAGCTTCTTTTGGAATACGGCAACGACGAGCGCGAGCAGCGGAATTACCGTCAAGACCAAAAGCGCGAGCTTCCAATTTATGACGAGCATAACTCCCGCCGCACCGAGAATGTATGAGAGGTGCCAGATACCGTCCATCAGCGACCAAGAAACGAGGGTGCCTATCCTTGCTGTGTCGCTCATGACACGCGCGTGGATGTAACCGACGCTGTTTTGATTGAAATAAGAGAACGAGAGCGTTTGCAAATGGTGAAAACAAGCGGCGCGCAGATCTCTGCCGGTGCGCATTTCAACGCAGTTTGCAAGATATGTCGATGTGAAGTTTGAAACCGATGCGAATACCAGCGCGAAAATATACAAAAGAATAAACCACATCATCGTATCGGTGAGCTTTTCACCGACAAAATGATTGAGCGAATAGCTCTGGAATATCGGCATTACGATATCCACGGCGCTTCCGCAAAGTCCGAAAAAGACCATAAAGAAGAAAAGCTTGCGATAAGGCTTTAAGAACTTTAATAAACGGGGGATCCCGAAAAACGGAAGCGATACGTTATATTTGTCTTTTTTATTGTTTTGAGTCTGATTATCAGTCATTGCTTACCGCCTCCGTTCCGTTTTGAATATCATAGATACGACGGTAAAGTCCGTTTTTATTCAACAATTCTTCGTGATTGCCGCATTCGGCGATCTTGCCGTGATCAAGCACCAAGATATTATCGGCGTGCTGAAGGGTATTCGTTCTGTGCGAGATCAGAATGACGGTCGAAGAGCCCATCTTTTCGTTGAGGGCAGAGCGTATCTTTGCATCCGTTTCGGCATCGACCGCCGAAAGGGAATCGTCAAAAATCATTATCGGCGCATTCTGCATCAGCATACGCGCTATTGCCGTGCGCTGCTTCTGACCGCCCGAAAGCGTGACGCCTCTTTCTCCGACAAAGGTCTCATAGCCCTGCGTAAATGAATTTATCGTATCGGAAAGGCAGGCGATATCGACGGCTTTTCTGATTTCTTCATCGCTCGAATCCTTTGCCGACATTGCGATATTTTCTTTGAGCGAGCGCGAGAACAAGAACGGCTCCTGCAAAACAAGACCTATGTTTGAGCGCAGATCGTGCATCTTGATCTTTGAAATATCGGTGCCGCCTATGGTGATCTTGCCGTCTGTTACGGGATAGAGCTTATCGAGCAGATATGTGATCGTCGATTTGCCTGATCCCGTGCCGCCCAAAATGCCGAGTGTCGTGCCTGCGGGAATTTTGAACGAAACGTCGTTTAGTATCTTGTGTGTGTCGTCATAAGAAAACGTGACGTTCTCAAAAACGATATCGCCGCGCATATCGGCACTTTGCGTGTCTTCGGGATCTTTCTCGATATCGGCATTGACTATCTCACCTATTCTTCCGAGCGATACGCCCGCCTTGCTCATTTCGGCAAGAGTTCTGCCGAGTTGTCTTACGGGCCAGGTGAGATATGCGTTGTATGATATGAAAGCGACGTATGCACCGGTCGAGAGCGTGCCGTCGATGCACATATACGCACCGAAAACGATGATGAGCATTATCTGTATTCCGGCGAGCAGATCGGCGGTGCTCCAATAGGTCGATAAGAAGCGCGAAAGCCTTACCCAAAGATTACAGTAGTGCTCGTTTTGTTTGTCGAATCTCTCTTTTTCATAGAGCTCTCTGCCGAACGCGCGAACGACTCTGACACCCGTTAAATTTTCCTGGACGATAGAAGATAAGTGTCCCTCATTTTCATCGCATACCAAAAATTCACGGTGAACGAAGCGCTGAAAGATGACGGAGCCTGCAAGTATCACCGGCACGAATGCAACGGCGATTATCGCAAGCTTTACGCTTATCGAAAACATAAATGTGATCGAAAGGGCAAGCAAAATGACGATCCTGAAAACGGTGGTCAGTTGCTCTGACAAAAAGTTCTTTATCATATCGACGTCAGATGTGCATCTTTGAATTATGTCGCCGGTCTTGTTTTTCATGTGCCACGAAAACGGCAGATGCTCGATATGATCGAAGATGCGGTTTCGCATCGTCTGTGCCAGCGTTTCGGCGCCGAGCGAGTTATAAACGCGGAAGGTGTATCTGAAAACAACGGATAATACCGCATTTATCAAAACAACGACGGCAAGATACCAAAGTTTTTCTCTTATGTCATCGTAGGTGGTGATTTTCAAAATGAAATCAACGATGAATTTCGGCAGTGTCGGCTCCTCTCCCCCTATGACGGTATCTATCGTGAACTTGACGATTTGAGGCGTTATCATATCGGTGAGTACGATTCCGAGAGCGGAAAGAACGGCAAATATGAAGAACATTTTACTGCCGCGCAAAAACTCGAACAGTAATTTGACATTTGATTTTTTCATGTGATCACCCCGATTCGAGTAAAAATCAAAATGTGTAAAGGTTAAACATACCAAGAATTATACCACATCAAACGGCGATATGCAATAAAAAAAGACCTCGTTTGAGGCCTTTTTTGCTTATGCTCGGCTTTGAGAAGCAAGGTTTTCACGTTCGCTTTGCAAGGTATAAAGACTGTAATATCTGCCTTTCTTTTCAAGCAATTCTTCGTGATTTCCGCTTTCGACAATCTTGCCGTGCGAAATGACAAAAATGTTATCTGCATTGCGAATGGTCGAAAGACGGTGAGCAACGATGAGCATAGTGCCTATGTTCATCATTTTTTCAAGTGAATTCTGAATGAGAAGCTCCGTTTCGGTATCTATATTCGCGGTCGCTTCATCGAGTATCATTATCTCGGGCTTGTGAATGATCGTTCTTGCAAATGAGATGAGCTGGCGCTGTCCCGCCGAAAGGTTTGAGCCTCTTTCGCGGATCTCTTCATCAAGTCCGTGATCAAGGTGCGAAATGAATTTATCGGCGTTTACATATTTGCAGGCTTCATTCAGTTCATCATCGGAAAAGCTTTCGCGCAGCGAGATATTCGAGCGCACCGTGCCCGAAAAGAGGAATACGTCCTGGAGCATCTGACCGAAATGACGGCGCAGAGAAGAGAGCTTTATCTTCTTTATATCTATGCCGTCGATCAGAATCTGACCTTTTTGTATTTCGTAATTGCGGCAAATAAGCGATAAGATCGTGGTCTTGCCCGATCCCGTAGAGCCGACAAAGGCAACGGTCTGTCCCGGCTCGACCGTGAATGAAACGTCTTTCAATACCCATTCGCCCGGCAGATATGAAAACCAAACGTTGCGAAATTCTATTCTGCCTTCTATATTATCAAGCTCAATGGCATCCGGCTCGTCAACGATATCCGGCTTGATGTCGAAGATAGACAAGATTTTTTCGCCTGAGGCAAACGCCGACTGCAACAGATTGAACTGCTCCGCGAGCTGCTGAATGGGGTCAAAGAATTTACTTGCGAACATATAAAATGTGACTATCGTGCCGGAATCTATCACCTGACCGAGAAAGTGGGTGTTGTCAAGACATCCGCGTCCGCCGAAATAGAAGATGCAGGTCAGCGCGGAAATATAGAGCATATAAACGAGAGGACGGAATACGCTGAACACGAAAATGCGATCGCGCTGCGCTTTGCGCAGTTTGGTATTCTTCTCGGCGAATTCACCGAGTTTCGCATCTTCACGGTTGAATATCTGAATGATCTTCATTCCCGAAAGATTTTCAGAAAGGAACGTGTTGACGTCCGTCGTGCTTTCTTTCACTTTGCGGTACGTTTTGCGCGAGAATTTTCTGAATATATTCGTAAATACCAGAATGAACGGCGAGAATGCGAGCACAACGAGCGAGAGTTCTATGTTTACCGAGAACATCGCGATAAGCACCGCGATGATGACGAAAATGTTTCGCAAAAGATTTGCGAATATGCCGGTGAACATACGCGAGATGGCGTCGGTATCGTTGGTGACTCTTGTGACGAGCTTGCCGACGGGGATAGAACTCAACTGTCCGTGCGACAAAGATTCGATATGGTCAAACAGCGCCATACGCACATTTGAAACGATCTTTTGACCCGTGCGCTGCAAGATGATCGTTCTTATATAGACGCAAATTATCGAAACTATCAATATCACGGCATATACCGTAACGAGCGAATAGAGCTTTTTAAGGCTGAAATCGGGTTCTCTTATGAGATTTTCTATTGCGCCGACGATGAGCGGGGAAGAGATTATATACGCAATCGACGCCAAAATGATGAAAAGCACGATGATAAAACTTCCGATATAGGGCTTTGCGAATTTTCCTATGCGAAGAATTATCTCGCTGTCTTTCATATTCCGCTCAAAGCCGATCGCTTCTTTTTTGTTCTTTATCAGCGAATATGCGATGATAAGAGCGGTAGTGACCGTGCCGATAAGAGCGGCAAGGATATATAAAGGCAAATAAGTATTCATGAGTTTGCCTCCGCCTTTTCGTCAAGGCGTTGCAAATCGACCATACGTTTGTATTCTTTGCAACTTTCGATAAGCTCTTCGTGAGTTCCCACGCCGAGAATTTTTCCGTCTTCGAGATAGACTATTTTATCCATATTTTCAACGGTGGTAACGCGGTGCGCGATAAAAATCGTCGTCTTGCCCTCTCTTGTCTCTTTGAGGTTTTCGAGAATGATTTTTTCGGTGCCTACGTCAACCGCCGATACCGAGTCGTCAAGAATGAGTATCGGCGCGTTTTTCATAAGTGCGCGCGCTATGGAGATCCTCTGCTTCTGACCGCCCGAAACCGTTGTGCCGCATTCGCCGAGAACTGTCGAATATCCGTTTGTGAATTCCGATATGTTATCGTGAACGTCAGAAAGCTTTGCGGCTTTTTCTATCTCACTCTCATCTCCCGAGTCGAATGCGAATCTTATATTGTTTTCAATGGTGTCGCTGAACAGAAAATTATCCTGCGGAACGTAAGCCGCGTTTTCGCGCACGGTGTGTATCGGTATATCGTTTATATCCTTGCCGTCAAGGAGTATGCTGTTCTTCGGCACGTTGTAGGTGCGCAGGATAAGATCCACAAGAGTGGTCTTGCCCGATCCTGTCGGACCTATGATGCCGACGCGCTCACCGGCTTTGATGTCGAGATCTATGTGAGAAAGCACCGGCTCCGAACGGGATGGGTAATAGAAAGTCAGGTCATTGAATTTGATAGCGCCCGAAAGTGCGGGTGTGTCGGTGACACCGCAACCGTCGATGACGTCGGGCTTTTCATCCAGAAGATCGCTTATCCTTTTTAGTGAGGCTTTGCCTCTTGCGCGTATCTCAATAAGCTCCGAAACGGCGTTTACAGGCCAAACTATCGCTCCGAAATAGCCGATGAACTCAACGAGCTGACCTGCCGAGAAAACGCCCTTGTGTACGAGATATCCGCCATATCCGAGAATGATTCCCGTGACAGATTCCACAAAAAGCGTAACGCATACCGTTAGGGTGACAGAGAGCCTTGCATAAGCGACGTTCGCGTTTTCGTTATCCTTGTTGAGCTTGCGAAAAGCGATGAGCTCTTTGCCTTCCTTGACAAATGCCTTAATAACGGCAATGCCCGAAAAACTCTCCTGCGCCATATCCGAAATGGAAGAATATGCCTCCTGGCGTATTTTCCATTTTTCGGTTATGTATTTTGATATAATGAGTCCCGATGCCAAAAGAAGCATCATCGGTATCATCGAAAGCACCGTGAGCAAAACGTTCATCTTTGCCATATCCGTAATGGCGAGCACGCTCAAGAATATCGCATCGCAGAACGTTAAAATGCCGGAGCCGAAACATTCGTTTATCGTGTCAAGGTCGTTTGTGAAAAGCGACATAAGATTGCCGACCTTGTTTTCCTGGTAAAATCTTTGCGAGAGGGTACGGCATACCGCAAACATGCGAAGACGCATATCCGCTTCGACTCTGAGCGCGGTGCCGAAAAAGCAAACACGCCACAAAAATCTGCCGATGACCATCAAAAAGACTATGCCGATCATAGGCATACAAATTTTTGTCAGCAGAAAATCGATGTTGAATTCCGTTTGGATACCGCCTAAATCGACAAATCCGTCATTTATTCCGTTGATGAGCATACGGTAAAGGGACGGAATGATGAGCTGAACATAGTCCACCATTATCAAGGAGGCGACACCGAACAAGAGTATCGGCAGATATTTCAAATAATATTTGTTGATATGCTTGCCGAATATCATTTTCTCACATCCTCTCTTGCATTGAAACGCAGAATAACAATCGTATTTATTGTATTACTCAACTTGCAAAAAGTCAATGAATGATTTACCTGTTTTTGCCGTATTCGGAAAAAATCCGAAAGAAAAATAAGTTCCTGCATAAAGAAATAAAAAAGCATTGCTTTTTTACCGTGTATGTGATATAATGACACTTGCGCGAATTTTAATATACGGAGCGGTATCGAAGCGGTCATAACGGGGCTGACTCGAAATCAGTTTGGCTTAACGGCTACGTGGGTTCGAATCCCACCCGCTCCGCCAAAAATCCCTTGAACGCAAGTTCGAGGGATTTTTTCTTCTTACTTATTACCTTTTACCTCTTACCTATCAGTTTAATTCGTTCGGGATTTTTGGGAAGTAATAAGTAAGAGGTAATAGGTAATAAGTGAAAGTTGTATAGTAAAAGTGGACACTTGAAAGAGTTAAAAGTATAATAGACTCAAAGGAGTGTCAGAAATGAAAAGAACATTCAGCAAAGAATTCAAAATCAAGGCGTGTGAATTGGTGCTAAAGG
>JAGAFQ010000063.1 GCA_017612495.1 Clostridia bacterium | reverse complement strand
TTTTTTTACGATTTTTTGCCGAAAAGACCACTAAATTACACACAGATACTTGAAAAAATTGCATAAATCATATATAATGTTTTAGTATATATTTACAGAACGGTAATACCGAATTCCCGAAAAAGGAGGATGAAGCCATGTTTTTGAAATCGCTTGAACTCTACGGTTTCAAATCTTTTCCCGATAAAACAAAGCTTCATTTCGACAGGGGCGTTACCGCGGTTATCGGACCTAACGGAAGCGGCAAATCTAACATATCCGATGCCATGAAGTGGGTTTTGGGTGAAATATCCTCGAAAAATCTTCGCGGCAGTTCGATGGAAGACGTTATTTTCAGCGGCTCAAGCACCAAAAAGCCGATGAACTTTGCCGAAGTTTCCGTGACCTTTGACAACAGTTTTTCCGAAAGCGGAAATCTTTTGAGCGATGAAAAGGAGATCACTGTCACCCGCCGTTATTACCGTGTGGGCGAGAGCGAATATTTTATAAATCAAAAACCTTGCAAACTCAAAGACATACATGAACTTTTCTTAAACACCGGTATCGGTCGAGAGGGATATTCCATTGTCGGTCAGGGTAAGATCGCCGATATTGTTTCGCAGAGAAACGAATCGCGCAGAAACGTTCTTGAAGAGGCGGCAGGCATTTCAAAATACCGCTATAAAAAGAAAGAGGCGCAGAGAAAACTCGAAAGCGTCGAAGCGAATCTTATAAGAGTCAAAGATATTGCCGCAGAGCTTGAGGGCCGCGTCGGTCCCCTTGAAGAAGACGCGAAAAAGGTGCGCAAATATCTTGACCTCTATGAGCGTAAAAAGCAGATAGATATAGGTCTTTTCCTTTTTGATGCCAAAGACAGCATCTCTTTGTATGAAAAATACGAATCCGAACTCGGCGAGGCAAGACTTGAATACGATTCATCGGCTTCCCGCCTTGCGGAATATGAGCAGAACAACGAGAAGATATTTGAAGCATCGCAGGAGAATAAGCGCCCCACGACGGAGCTTATGGAGCAGATAAGAGATATCGGCGAAAGAAGAGTGAAACTCGAGGGCGATATGCGCCTTTGCGAGAGCGAGATCTTTCACGCCGAAGAGAATAAGAAGATCTTATCTTCCGAATGCGAAACCATCAAAGCCGAGCTCGATGAGAAAAATGCGGCACTGTCTGAAGCGCAAACAAAAGCTCTTGAGCATATCGCAACCAAAGACTCCCTCCAAGCCGAGCTTGACAAGTTGGAATCTGAAATACTCGACGTGCGCTCCGATGCCGTAGTTTTGGGCAACGACGTTTACGATTCCAAAAACGAACTCGAAGAAAACGAAAAGAAATTGACAGAGGCGAAAATCGCGCTTTCCGTTTTCGATACCAACACCGCTTTGGCATCTCAAAGACTTAGTGAGATCAAAGCCCAAAGCGAAGAGATAAAATCCGAAAAAGACAAGCTTGAAAATCAAAAAGCGGAGCTTGAAAAAGAAAACGACAACTACCGTTTGCAAAGAGATAAGGCAAAAGAGGAGATCACCGAAAAAGAAGCCGATAACGACGCGCTCATAAAAAAGCACGGCGACATAACAGAAAAGCTTTCCGATCTCAAAATAGAACTCGGCTCACGCAGGGGCAAGCTCGAAAACCTCATGCGAATGGATGAACTTTTCGAGGGATATTCAAGAAGCGTCAAGTTTTTGATGAACGAGTTTTCGCGCGGCAGCATAAAGAGAAGAAACGGCGCAAAATGTCAGATATACGGTCCCGTTTCAAAACTCATTTCCGCTGAGGATATGTATGTTCTGGCAATAGAGACCGCGCTCGGCGCAAACATCCAAAACATCGTGTGCGAGAGCGAAGAAGATGCCAAGTGTGCCATTGAATTCCTCAAAAATTCAAAGGCGGGCAGAGCGACGTTTTATCCCGTAATGACGATGAAGTCCTCGAATGCTTCGGGCGAGATAGCGGGTATAAGATCAAATCGCGGCTATATCGGCATCGCTTCCGACCTTGTCCGCTGCGATGCGAAATACCGTCCCGTTATCGATAATCTTTTGGGACGCACCGTCATTTCAGACAGTATAGATTCTGCCGCCGAGATGGCAAAAATGCTCGGTTACAGACTGCGTTTCGTCACCCTTGACGGTCAGATCGTAAATGCGGGCGGCTCATTCACAGGCGGCTCTTCACGCCAGGAGAGCGGAATTCTTTCAAGGTCTGCCGAGATCGAAAAACTCAAATCGCGCATCGGCGAACTTGAAAAAGAAATTCTCGGCGTATCCGAAGAACTTGCCGAAAACGACCGTCTTTCCACTTCCGTTTTGTCAATGATAAAGGACGGCAACCTCAAAATAACGATGCTCGAGGCGATGATCTCCGACGTGAATTCAAAGATCTCTGCCGTCGATGCAAAGATAGATTCCGCAAACGTATCGCTTGACGCGATCTTTGACGAGGCAAAACGCTCCGACGAAGACTCAACGGCACATGATCAAAAGAGAGCGGAACTTGAAAACGAGATATCAAAGATCGGCGCGGTATCGGAAGAGATCACAAAGCGCATAGAGCAAAAGAGCAAAGACATTACGGAGATCGAAAACAAGATCGCAAAAATGCGCGACGATCAGTCGAAAAAGCAGATCTCTCTTGCCGAACTGCGCCGCGACTGTGCCGCAGACGAAGCATCCGTTTCGCTTTGGCAGGATGAGATCAACAAATTATCGCTGAAAATCGAGCACGCACAAAGCGAGATCGAAAATTCCGATTTGAAGATAGGATCTTCAAGATCGCAGATCGAGCAGACGAAAAAACTCATTGAGATTTTGAGCGAAGAATTGAGCGAAAAGCAGAATTTACATACTCAGAAATCGGGCGACGAACTCGATTTTGAGAGCAAACTCAGCGCTCTTCGTGAAAAGATAAAAGAGGAATCTCAAAAGAAGGAACTTCTTTCGCAGAACGTCGTCAAACTTGAGAACAAGTGCAACGAGATAAAGAACGGTCATGATAAGCTCACCGCGGCTATGTGGGAGGATTATGAGCTTTCTTATACGACTGCGCTCGATGCGCCGCATATCGAGATAAATTCCGATAACAAGCGCGAATATCAAAGTGAGCAGAACGGACTCAAATCGAAGATAAAGGCTCTGGGCAACGTCAATATGACGGCGATCGAAGAATATAATGAAGTCAAGACGCGCTATGATTTTCTGTCGGCACAGATAACCGACCTTACCGATTCAAAAGAAGACCTTTGCGATATCATTCGCAAACTCGAACGCGAAATGACAAGCAAGTTTGCAGAGGCATTTGACAGCATCAATAAGAACTTCGGCGAAGTCTTTTCGGAGCTCTTCGGCGGCGGCAAGGCGGAACTCATTCTTGCCGATCCCGAGCATATACTTGAATCGGATATCGAGATCGCCGTGGCTCCTCCCGGCAAGATAATCAAGAATATGTCATTGCTTTCCGGCGGCGAGCAGGCATTCTGCGCCATCGCACTTTATTTTGCGATCTTGCGCATAAGCCCCACGCCTTTCTGCATATTCGATGAGATCGAGGCGGCGCTCGACGATGCAAACGTAGACCGTTTTGCCGACTATATTCATAAATATTCCGAAAATACACAAATTATCATTATAACGCACCGCCGCGGCACCATGGAGACAGCAGACCGTCTTTACGGCGTTACGATGCCGAAAAAGGGCGTCTCGAATATCTTTGAGTTAAATGCTGCCGAGGTGTCTGTAAACTTTAACGTCAATTAAGGGTAAAAATGAATTTTTTTGAAAAACTCAAAAACGGACTTTCCAAAACGAAAAGCGCCGTTTCAAAAAAAATAGATTCCGTCTTTTCCGCTTTCGTCAAGATTGACGAAGATCTGTTCGATGAACTTGAAGAAACGCTCATCGAAGCGGATATGGGAGTCGAGACCACAGAAGAGGTTTTAGACGAGCTTCGCGCCCGCTTAAAAGAAAAACACATAACCGAGCCCGATGAGTGCAAAAACGAGCTTGTGTCGATCCTTTCATCGCTCGTCGGCGAGGGTGAAGCGCTCGATCTGTCGCAAAAGCCGAGCGTCATATTGGTAATAGGTGTCAACGGCGTCGGCAAGACGACCTCTATTGCGAAGATAACCAACTATCTCAAAAACACCGAAAACAAGAAAGTGGTCCTTGCCGCCGCAGATACTTTCCGCGCCGCGGCGATAGATCAGCTTGCGGTATGGGCGCAAAGGCTCGGTGTCGATCTTATAAAGCAAAGCGAGGGTTCCGACCCCGCCGCGGTCGTCTACGATGCCGCCTGCTCGGTCAAAAATAAGAATGCCGACGTTTTGATAGTCGATACCGCCGGACGCCTTCACAATAAGAAAAATCTTATGGAAGAACTTAAAAAGATCGACCGCGTCATAGACAGAGAACTGCCCGGCGCTTCGAGAGAAACGCTTTTGGTGCTCGATGCCACAACGGGTCAGAATGCCGTTGTGCAGGCAAAGGAATTCGGCGATTCCGCGAATATTACGGGCATTGTCTTGACAAAGCTTGACGGAACGGCAAAGGGCGGCATTATATTCTCGATCAAAAAGGAACTCGGTCTGCCGGTGAAATTCATAGGTGTCGGCGAGCAAGCCGACGATATGCAGCCGTTCGTTGCAAAAGATTTTGTCAAAGCACTTTTCGATAACGACTGTTCAAGGAGTCTGCAATGAAAATCGTACTCGCATCGCACAATCAAAAAAAGATGCTTGAAATGCGCCGCATTTTAAGTGAGAGCGGAATGGATATCGAAGTCTTGACTCTCGACGATATCGGCTATTTCGGCGATATCGAAGAAACGGGCACGACGTTTGAAGAAAATTCGCTTATAAAGGCGAGCGTGCCGGCAAAACTCGGTTATATCGGAATTGCCGACGACAGCGGTCTTTGCGTCGATTATCTTTCGGGCGCTCCGGGCGTTTATTCCGCGAGATATTCAGGTCCGGATGCGACAGACGAAAAAAACAACGATAAACTTCTTTTTGAAATGCGAAATGCAAAAGATACAGAGCGCACCGCAAGATACGTGACCGTTATCACACTTTGCTTTCCCGATGACAGAAAACCGCTTGTCTTTTCCGGAACGTGCGAGGGCAAGATACTTTCTTCCCGTCACGGCGACGGCGGCTTCGGTTACGATCCGCTTTTTTGGGTGCCCGAATACAACAAGACCTTTGCCGAGGTCGGCATTGAATGTAAAAACAAAATAAGTCACAGAGCAAAAGCGATGCGCGCTTTTTGCGAGGCTTTTGCAAAACTTATCAAAGACGACTGTTTGGAGAAAATATATGACAAGTAAACAACGCGCATATCTGCGCTCACTTGCCGCCAATACAGACACCATTTTTCAGATCGGAAAAGGCGGTGTCAAAGACGAGACGGCCTATCAGATCTCAAATGCCCTCGAAGCAAGAGAACTTATCAAGATAAGAGTGCTTGAAAATTGCGATCTTTCTGCACGCGAAGCAGGCGAAGATCTTGCAAGGCGCACGGGAGCCGAGCTTGTTTGCACTATCGGTTCAAGAATAGTTTTATATAGGGAATCAAAAGATTCCAAAAGGATTTTCTTACCATGAAAGAACGAATTAAAATCGGCATTTACGGCGGAACGTTCGCTCCCGTCCATTCGGGACACGTTAAAACGGCGCTTGCCTTTATTGACGAATTATCGCTCGATAAGCTTTACGTCGTGCCCACGTTTCTGCCTCCGCATAAAACCATAAAAGACGGCGGCACTCCGCAAGAACGTCTTGAAATGCTGAATTTGGCATTTGAAGACTGTGAGCAGTATAACAAGAAACTCTTCGTTTCCGATTATGAGGTCAAAAAAGAGGTAAAGAGCTATTCGGTCTATACGCTCGAGCATTTTTCAAAAGAATCGCAGGATCTTTATTTGCTTTGCGGCACCGATATGTTTTTGTCGCTTGAAACATGGAAAGATTTCAAGCGCATCTTCTCACTTGCGACCATCGTCTGTGCAAGGCGCTCACTTTATGATGACGTAGATGAGATATTGAGAAAAAAACAAAGATACGAAGAGCTTTATTCGGCGAAAGTGATACTTATGGAAGCCGACCCCATAGACATATCATCGAGCGATATACGCAAAAAACTTGCCGTTGCCGATGACGCGCTTGCCTTTTTACCGGAAAAGGTATATTCATACATCAAAGAAAACGGACTCTATTGCGGCAACGATATCGAAAGTATTGATGCGATATGGGAAGAGATAAAAGAAAAACTTTTGCCTCTTATCGGCGGCAGGACCGTTCACGTCGCCTCTGTGCTCGAAGAGTGCAAATCGTTATCCGAACTTTTTGAATTATCAGACGGCGAAAAGCGCGATCTTTATATCGCGGCGATGCTCCATGACATCACGAAATGTATGTATTCCGATAAACAGCTCGTTATATGCAAAAAATACGGCATCGACTCAAATATCAGTTTTCCCGTTCTGCACTCATATACAGGCGCATATAAGGCAAGAGAGATGTTCCCGCAGTATGTAAACGACGCGGTTTTTTCCGCCATAATGTGCCATACTACGGGTAAAAGCGATATGACCATCGTCGAAAAGCTTTTATATCTTGCCGATTACATCGAGGCAAAACGCACGTTTCCCGACTGCGTTAAATTGCGCAGATTCTTCTATTCGGGCATAAAAAAATGCCAAAACAAAGAAATGATGCTTGCGCATCTTGACCGCACGCTCGTCTTATCATTCGATATGACGATCAAAGTGCTTCTTGACAACCATGTGATAATCGATAATGAGACCGTCGCGTCACGAAATTCTATTTTGCAAAAATTAAGCGGTGTTAAAACTGCGGAAAGCGGAGAGAATAATGGAAAATAAAGAAAATATTAAAGAAAGCACAAACGAATATGACGATAAGTTCGATGCAGAAGCCGCTATCCGCGCAAGCACGGCGAAGTCAAACGTTCCGTTTGACAAGACAAGAGAGTTTTCTGTCTCTCCCGAAACGGTAAAAAAGCTCAAAAGCAACCGAAAGAAGAGTAAAAAGCTCCCGATTATCGTTATGCTTTCGATAGTGGTATTGCTTTTGGCATCTCTAATTGTTGCTTCGTTCTTCGTCAAGATCGGCGACAGTACGATCTGGGATATAATCGCATCGTTAAATCCCGAATATAAGCCCAACATCGACGATGAACCCATACCAGGCTCGTCATCGCAGAGCGGAGAATATACGCCTGCCGTCAGCGGAAAAGACCGCAAAGAGGGTGTATATAATTTCTTGATAGGCGGCTTTGATAAGATCAGTATGCTCTCCGACGTTATGATGATCGTCACACTCGATACCAACACAAGCACCATAAACGTCACACAGCTGCCGCGCGACACTTATATCCAGACAGATGAGCCCTATGCAGGCTTCAATAAGCTCAATTCGTACTTTTTGGCGCGCTTCAACAAGCTTGATTACAATCTCCCTTTCAACGACAGATGTATGACCGCCGCCTCTGAATTTGAGGCATTCCTCGAAGAAAATCTTTCGATCAAAATCGACGGATACGCTTTTGTAACGCTCAGCGCATTCAAATCCATCGTCGATATTTTCGGCGGTGTTGACGTCTATGTGCCTTTCCGTATGTATTATAACGACCCTGCGCAGAATTTGTATATCGATCTTTATGAGGGAATGCAGCATCTTGACGGTGAAACGGCAGAGCAATTCATCAGATTCCGCAAGGGATTGATCGAGGGCGATATCGGCAGGATCAAAACACAAAAAATATTCATTTCTGCATTCATCAACAAGGTCAAGACAG
>JAGAFQ010000062.1 GCA_017612495.1 Clostridia bacterium | reverse complement strand
ATAATTATTATACAATGAATGTTTACCGTTTGTCAACACCTATTGCGGATGTTTGCAAATTATCCGCGTTTTTTATTTTCTCAAGGTATTTCTTCTTTGATATGACGCAGGGCCTTTGGTCGGTTTTCCAATAATGAATAAACGTTTTGCGGTAAATTTTATCCGAATAGGCGGTCTTGAAGATCCACAAAATTTTTGCATATTCTCTGTTTTCGCTTGAAAAAACCTTATAATCCGCTTTGACGTATCGCTTTTTTGCGGCATTTTTATATTTTTTGATATATCTTTTCGCCGCGCGGTAATAAAAGTTTTTCACAAGCGAATGCGCGTCAATTTCGGGAAAGGCGATCTCCCCCTCTATCCCTTTTTCTTTTATTCTCAAAACCCGTCTGTTTATCTTGCAAAGCATATATCTCACCCATATAAGTCTATGCCGAAACAAGCGATATATTTACAAACGGTAAAAAATATAGTATAATATAATATAAAGATATCAGTATGTCCGAATAGGGGGAAAAACAGATGCTCCGCAGAATTTTAACAGTCGGCAACTCTATGTTCACCATCCACACGGGAGTCGATGATTTGCCGAGCGGTGAGGGCGAAATACGCGCCTCGCGCTGCTCGTTTGCACCGGGAGGTGCCGGCGCGCTCGTTTCGGTCGCGCTTTCAAGAGGCGGCCTTGACTCGGTGCTTTGCTCAAAGCTCGGCGGCGATATGAACGGAAGTCTTATTCGCCAGACGATAAGCGACGCAGGAGTCGATACGCGCTTTATCTCCATCGATACGCGCCGCAAGACGAGCACCGTGATAATTGCCTCCGATACCGAAGGCAAAATGTCAAAAATGCGTTATGAGGGCGCGATCTCCTCTTTTTCTTCGGACGATATCGAAGACGCGTTCACCTGCTATCCCGATTATTCCTATATTTGCGGCGATATGGCGATCCCCCGTATCGAAGACGCGCTTGAATTTTCAAAACAGCAGGATATTCCCGTTTTCTATGACGCAAGAAAAAACAACGGTTTCAGATTCAACAAAGAAAATATGCCCGTTATAGAAATGCTCATTGTCGGTCCCAAAGAGGTCGAACAGCTTTCGGGCATCGCTCCCCTTGACATTCAGACCTGCTTTGATGCCGTGATCAAGCTCTCTGTGCAGATCAAGGCAAAATATTTCGCCGTTGACCTCGGCTGCAGAGGCAGCGCGATATATGACGGCAAGACCATGCAAGTCGAGCGCTCATATACAGACCCTGCCGACATAGCCGACCCGTCAAAGCTTTCGGCGGCGTTCTCGTCCGCTTTGATATGCGATTACCTTTCAAGTCACGATGCGATGAGCGCCATTCGCCACGGTGAAGCGGCAAGAGCATACTGTGCTTCAAAAGACGGCACCGTGAGCGCTTTTCCCACAAAGGAAGAACTCGAAAACTATATTATCCGCCAAGGCATCGGCAAGGATGATTGACGGTTTTATCAAGGAGTAAATTTTGGCAAGGATTTTAAGCATAGACTACGGCGATGCGCGAACGGGCCTCGCCGTTTCCGATCCGTCGGGCTTTTTGGCAAGCGGCATCGGATATATAAAGACATCGGGGCTTACGCAAGTCGCCGCCGACTGCATAAAAAAGGCGGAAGAACTCGGATGTGAGCTTATTTTGGTCGGACACCCGATAAATATGAACGGCACTTTGGGCCCGCGCTCCGAAAAAGCGCGTCTCTTTGCCGATATGATAAGAGAAAAGACGACGATCGAAGTCAAGCTTATAGACGAAAGGCTGACAACGGTCTGCGCCTATACCTACATGCATCAAACGGGCACTCGCAAAAAAGCGCAAAGACAGATCGTCGATACGCTTTCCGCCGAGATCATGCTTCAAAACTATCTTGATGCACAAAGAAAGAACTAAACGATGGATTTTGATATTTTCTGCGAAAAAATGAGGTCCTCTTTCCGAAAAAACGGAATCGAGGAGCTCTTTTCACAAAGCGGTGCCGAAAAACTTCATAAAATGACAGGCGAGCTTGCGTCAGTCGGTGCGAATATGAATCTCACCGCCATAAAGGACGAGTGCGAAATGATCTCAAAGCACATAACCGACAGCGCGTTTGCGATACCGCATATTTGCGGCAAAAAGATACTTGACGTAGGCGCGGGAGCGGGGTTTCCGTCATTCGTCATCGCCGCGCTCACCGACTGCGACGTTTTATCCCTTGACAGCACCGCAAAAAAGACAGCCTATATAAACAACACCGCAAAAGTCAGCGGCATATCAAATATTCTCGGAATTTCCGGCAGAGCGGAGGAATTTTCGCAAAAAGAGGAATACCGCGAAAAATTCGATACCGTCACGGCAAGAGCCGTTGCAAATCTGCCCGTTTTGTGCGAGCTTTGTCTGCCCTTTGTCAAGGTGGGCGGACGTTTTGTCGCCTTAAAAGGTCAAAGCGGAAAAGTGGAACTTGAAAGAGCGGCAAAGGCAATAGCTCTGCTCGGCGGCAGGGTAACAGAAGATAAAGAGATCTCTTTGATATGTGATGATGAAACTGCCGCAAGACACATAATCGTTATCGAAAAGATCGCAAACACTCCGGCAAAATATCCGAGAAAATACGCAAAGATCACGGCAAGTCCGATTCAATAGGAGGAAATATGAAAAAATTTACGATCATTCTTTGCTTTTTGATGCTGATATCTTTTGCCTCCTGCAAAAGCGAAGCAAAAAACACAACGAAAGACGATATTCCGACGCAGGAAAGCGGAAAAGACGAAACGTTTATTGCGCCGAGCATTGAAGATTATTATCATCTTGAAACGCCCAAGGGCATTGAAGTATATGTTTTCAGTATGGCAAACGGCTCTTTTTCGTGCCGTTTGATGTCAGGCACAAATCGGCTCAAAACCCGAGAGGAATTTGAAGCGTTACCCACTATTCGCGTCGAAAAGGCGAAAGAGATATTGGCGACATACGATATTCCGAGCAGCAGCATAACACTTCTTGCCTGCCAAAGTATGCTGTCGAGCTATTGTTATAATCTGAATGAAGATTATCTTAATGCCGTGGCAAATCAGTTCGACAATAAATATTCCGCCGTTATGGCTGAATTTGAATAAGAATACAGAAAAAACCGCTCTTTCGAGCGGTTTTTATATTTGTTAAAGCCTAAATTACCCGATCAGTTTTCAGAGGCTGTTTCGGGGGATTCTGCCGTTTCGGGGGTTTCTTCGTCGCCCTCACCCTCGCCGTCGTCTTCATCCTGCTTCTTTGCAACAGCGAAGTTTACGACCTTTGCTCCCTCTGAAAGACGCATAACGATTACGCCCGAGGCGCTTCTGCGATATACGGGTATCTCCTCGACCGACGTACGAATAATGATGCCGTCATCGGTTATCATCATAAGATCGTCGTCGTCTGAAACTGCGGCAATGCCGCAAAGACGTCCCGTCTTTTCAGAAAGGGTATGACAGCATACACCGATCGTTCCGCGGCTTCTGCAAGCGAATTCGTCAAACGCGGAGCGCTTGCCGTAGCCGTTTTCGGTAATGGTGACAAGTACCTTTGAATCATCGACTATCGCAACGCCCGCGACCTCGTCGCCCTCGTGGAGCTGAATGCCGCGAACACCGCGCGCATTTCTGCCGAGCAAACGGGCATCGTTTTCGTCAAAGCGGACAGCGTTGCCCTCCTTGGTGGCGATAACGATATGCTTTGTGCAGTCGGTGCGGAGCATGTAAATAAGCTCATCGCCCTCGTCAAGATCAATGGCGATCTTGCCTCCGCGGCGCTGATATTCAAATTCCGAAAGCTCGCAGCGCTTGATGACGCCTTTCTTTGTGATCATATCAAGAATGCTGCCGTCGCAGAAATCGTCAATGGCGATAGCCGCCGTGACTTTTTCGTTCTCGGAAAGTTCAAGTATGTTCACGATGTTGGTGCCCTTTGCCGTTCTGCCGGCTTCGGGGATCTGATATGCTTTCTTTACAAATACTTTGCCCGTATTTGTGAACATCAGAATGCTCGAATGTGAGTGAACGACCATAACGTTTTCAACAAGGTCGCTCTCTTTCGTCGTCATACCGGTGATGCCCTTGCCGCCTCTGTGCTGTGCGCTGTATGTGTCGGCAGGCAGGCGCTTTACATAGCCCGAGCGCGTCGTGGTGATAACGCAGTCGTGCTTTTCGATCATATCTTCAAGGTCGATATCGTTTATGGGAGCGGCGATCTCGGTCTTTCTTTCGTCGCCGAATTTGGTTTTGAGTTCGCTTATCGCATCCTTGACGAGCGCGGTGAGCTTGCTCTCATCAGATAAGATCGAACGCAATTCTTCAATGAGCGCGCGCTTTTCGGCAAGCTCGTCTTCGATCTTGATCCTTTCAAGACCTGCAAGTTTGCCCAAGGTCATATCGACTATCGCCTGCGCCTGAATATCGGTAAGTCCGAATGCTTCGATCAAAGCCGTCTTTGCGTTTGCAACGGAATCGGATGCGCGTATGATCTCGATAACTCTGTCAATATCCTCGATGGCGCGCATCTGTCCTTCAAGTATGTGCTCACGGGCAAGCGCCTTTTCAAGATCGAACTTGGTGCGGCGCGAAAATACGCTCTGCTGATGAGAAATATAGTGAGAGAGCATCTCTTTCAAATTCAAGATCTTCGGCGCACCGTCAACGATCGCAAGCATATTGACGGCACAGGTATCCTGAAGTTGAGTATATTTATATAATTGGTTGAGAATGACCTCGCCGTTCGCGTTCTGGCTGTATTCGACGATGATCTTCATTCCGTTTTTGCCCGAAACGTCCTTTAAGTCCTTGATGCCTTCAACACGTTTTTCTTTGTGTAGGTTGGCAATGCTTTCAACGAGCATCGCTTTGTTGACCTGATAGGGTATCTCGGTGATGATTATCTGGTGCTTTTCTTCGTTTATCTCGGCGCGTGAACGGACGATTATTCTGCCTTTGCCCGTTGAATATGCGTCCTTTATGCCCGACGTTCCGCAAATGATGGCGCCCGTCGGGAAATCGGGGCCTTTCACGAACTGCATAAGCTCTTCGCAGGTGGCATCGGGATGATCCATAAGATAAACGGCGCCGTCGATGACCTCGCAAAGGTTGTGAGGAGGGATGTTCGTCGCCATACCGACGGCAATGCCGACAGAACCGTTGACGAGCAAGTTCGGGAAGCGGGAGGGCAAGACCTCGGGCTCGCGCAGACGGTTGTCAAAGTTCGGCACGAAATTTACAACGTCTTTGTCGATATCGAGCATGAGCGCGCTCGCCATTTTTGACATACGCGCCTCGGTATAACGGTATGCGGCGGCTTCATCGCCGTCAATGTTACCGAAGTTGCCGTGTCCCTCAACGAGCGGATAGCGCATAACAAAGGACTGCGCCATACGTACCATTGTGTCATATACGGCGCTGTCGCCGTGCGGATGGTATCTGCCGAGCACGTTACCGACTGTCGTTGCCGACTTTTGAAAAGGATGATCCGACGTCAGATGGTCCTCATACATCGCATACATAATGCGGCGCTGACCGGGCTTCAAGCCGTCGCGCACGTCGGGGAGCGCACGGCTGACGATAACGCTCATTGCATAGTCGATGAACGATTTTTTAAGCTCTTTTTCAAGCTCTACGTCAAGAATTTTCTGGTCTGCGTGCGCACTGTAATCATAAGTTTCGTGTGCCACTGTATCTACCGCCTTTCTATATAACACGTCCGCCGTTGGGACTCAAAACCTGTCCGTCAAAATAATCTCCGCCGTCCGATGCCAGAAAGAATGCCGTTTCGGCGATGTTTTCGGGCTCATCGACATACCCCAGCGGTATATCGTCGGCTATCTCTTTTTGAGTTTTTTTATCATAATGAGTAAACATATCGGTGTTTACAACGCCGGGTGCTATGCAGTTGACTCTGATCTTTGAATAGCAAAGCTCTTTTGCAAGCGCTTTTGTTAAGCCGATGATCGCCGCCTTCGATGCCGAATAAAGCACCTCGCACGAGGCGCCGCAAATGCCCCACATCGAAGATATGTTGATGATCTTTCCGCCCTCTTTGCCGTCCTTGCGCATTATATCCAAAACCGCTTTGGAACAGAAGATCGCACTTTTGACGTTGGCGCCGAAGACTCTTTCATAGTCCTCTTCAGAAATATCCGAAAAAAGACCGATTTGAGAAACGCCTGCGTTGTTTATCAAAACGTCGATGCCGCCGAAACGGTCTTTTGCAAAAGCGGCAAGCTTTTCGCAATTTTCCGCCTGCGACAAATCGCCGCAGAAGATATCGCAGTCGGCACCGCAAAGCAGAATTTCTTTCTTCAGTGCCGCCGCCCGCTCTTCGCTTTTATTATAGTGGATCAAAACATTATATCCGCAAAGCGCAAATTTGCGGCAAATCGCAGCGCCGATGCCCTTTGCTCCGCCCGTGACAATAACAGTCGGTCTGTTTGACAAACAAATCCCCCATCGCACTATATAATATTATATTATATATTATACAATATATATGGGAATTTTGCAAGTCAAAAAAGCCCGACTTGAAAACTTATTGTTGCAAAAATGCAGAAAAAATCCCCTTTTTCGCAAAAAAGTTTCGCAAAAAAGTTCAAAATAGAGTTGACAAACGGGAGTTGCTGTGATAGAATCTTATAGCAACGGTTGAAACGTTGCGATATGGCGAGATAGCTCAGTTGGCTAGAGCATTCGGTTCATACCCGAACGGTCGTGGGTTCAAATCCAACTCTCGCTACCAATAAGGCCCGTTGGTCAAGAGGTTAAGACACGGCCCTTTCACGGCTGTAACATGGGTTCAATTCCCGTACGGGTCACCAACAAAAAAGCACACCGATAGGTGTGCTATTTTGTTGCATAGCCGTATTTTAACGGGAATTGACCTTCCGGTCGCATGGCGTAGCCGCGATAAAAACGACACGGTGCGTCGTTTTTAAGGAAGGGGGCGTTTATCTTTGTTCGCTCTGTGCAAAAAAGCAAGAGGTCAATGCGCGAGCATTGACTTTTCTTTCGGATCTTTTGCCATAGTACGTACGGGTCACTTATCCAAGCCGCAAGCGACTTGGATATACAAAAAAGCACACCGATAGGTGTGCTTTTTTGTTGCATAGCCGTGTTTTAACGGGATTTGACCTTCTCATTGTCTTTCTTCGCCGAAGAAGAACAAAGCAACGGTGCCGGGACCGCAATGCGCGCCGGTGATCGGTCCCATACCGAAAATTTTTATCTTGCCCGTAAGCTTTTCAAAGTTTTCTTCGAGCTTTGTGCGCAGCGCCTCGGCAGAGGCGGCGTTATCCGAGTGGCAAATAAAGCATTTGTCGGCATATTCAAATCCGCCGCGGCAACGTCCCGCCATGGCGATCGCTATTTCTTCGACAGCCTTATTTTCGCCTCTGACCTTGTCGCAGACGACGATATTGCCGTCAAAATCGAGCTGCATTATCTGACATGAGCCGAGCGCCGATGCCACCGTAGAAAAAACACTTGAAAGTCTGCCGCTCTTTCGCAAAAAAGAAAGGTCTGATGTAAAAAAGCGGTGATGTATCTTGCGGCATTCATCCGAGAGCTGTGATGAAAGCTCGTCAAATCCGCAGCCGCCGTCGCGCAGATCGCAGGCAAGGTCTACCGCCATACCGTATCCGCCCGAGAGGCAATGAGTGTCCAAAACGGCGATCTTTCGTTCGGGATATTTCTCCATAAGCTCTTTTGCCGCCGAGAGCGCATTGAAAAAAGATTTGCTGATGCCCGAGCCCAAAGAGATATGCAAAACGTCGTCGGATGCGGAGATCTTTTCAAAATAGTCGTAATAGCACTTTTGGCTTATCGGGGATGTCACGGGACAAACGCCCTCTCGCTGTGTGTTCCAAAACTTCTCCGATCCGTCCTCGGCTTTCTCCGTTTTTTTCGTTTTTACCACTTCACCCATATCGTCATAAAAGACCTCGCCGTTTACCTCATACGTGTAAAACAGTACCGAAACGTTGCGTCTTTTGATGTATTCATAAGGCATATCGATGCACGATTCACATGAAAGCAAAAATTTTTCCATTTTTTATCGTTTACCCCTTTTGAAATATTCCTGTCTTTGTAAATCCATTTTCGCACGGCACGGCGGAATTTTCAATCTATTGTTGCCTTTGCGCCGTCGCCTTTGTGAAAATGGGCAAGTAGAGTTTGCTTTTTGTCACTCTGCTGACGGTAGAATAAGCATAAAAACGGCGCCGGGTGGGCATCGGCGCCGTTTTATATTTTATTTTTCGCGTCGTTTCGCTATGAGCTTTTCGATTTTTTCTTTTGTGATGTCGGCAAGTTCTTTTGCGGTTTCATAGCATTCCGCATCCGAAACGATCGAAAAAACACCGTCGCCGTACGGCATTACGTGCACCTTGCCGTGCTCAAATTCCAAGCCGACGCCCTCTTTTTGCGAAAAAGCGGTCTGCTTGTTTTCGGGCATATCGTAAAGCGATTTCATCACAAAGCATCTGTCGCCTTTTTTGACCTTTACGCTGTCGGAAAATACCTCAAATTGCGGCAGCTCTTTGAGCGTATTTTCAAAGCTTTGAGCAAAAACGCAGGCTGAAAACACAAAGGCGAGTTCGAGCGCGTCGAAAAGATATGAGTTAAGATAAAATTTCTTTCTTGCATCGCCCTCTTCGGTATCTGCATTTTGCGCGGATATGCCGAAACGCAAAACGCGGCATCCGCGTTTTTCAACGACTCTTTCAATTCCGAATAAGCAGTCGCCGGGCAAATATAAGATCTTTGCGCCGAGAAAAGCTACCACGGCGGCGGCGATATGACAGCGGTCGGCTTGATATATCCTTCCGTTTTCAAAGCGGCTCGCGAAAAGCTCCTTGCCGTCATCGGAAATATCAAGGCAGAGCATATCCTGTCTTTGCCCCTCGTATCTTACGTTTGCGCCGCTCTTTGAAAGCATCTCGCCCAAAATGTGAGAAACGGCGTTTGAGCGCAGGCGTATCTTCATACCGTCAAGCCTTATCGATTTGTATTTTTCAAAAACGGCTCTTTGATATCTCGTTATAAAGTCGTCCTTTTCGATGATCTTACCGCAGAAGCTCGCACATTTGGGCTTTTTTTGAAGCGCAGATATTATCTTGTTTTCTATATCGCGGGTCGGGAAAACGCCGTTTTCGTCATATATCTTCGCATATATCCTTTTGCAAAAAGAACTTATGTGAAACAATAGCCCGTTTTTATCCGCTTTGGCGCAAAAGACCATTCCGCCGTCGAAAACGTCTCTGTAAATGACGGCGTTTTTGCCGCATTCAAGCACGCCCAGAGCTATCGCGCGGGCGATGTTTTCGCTGTGTTTTTCGCCGTCGTGGTATATGCCGACGGACAAAACGTTTTCAAGCGACGCCGCCGCTCTGCCCAAAGATACGGCAAAGGAAAAATCGAACTCGTAATAAAACTCTCCGCAAAAACCGTCCTTTTGAAGCGCGGGGAAAGTACCCGAAAACGGGATGTTCTCATCTTCATAAAAGCCGTCGCTGCCTATCTCCTTGCCGCTCTCGATTTGCGTGTTCGGCATAAGCACCGTGTTTTTGCGTATCCTGCACGAGCCGCCTATTATACATCCGCTCGGCACGACGCAGCCCTCTTCGATAACGCAGTTTTCGCAAATTATCGCGTTCGTTATCTTGCACCCGCCGCCGATTTTGCAGTTTTCAAGCAGCACGGATGCCTCAATATCGCAGCCCTTGCCGACTTTTGTGCCTTTTTCCAAAACGCTTCTTTGCGAAATATCGCAGTCCTCGGCGATCTCTGCCGAGGGGTCTATATAGTTTTCAAGGTTTTTGCGGCGCATAATATCGCAAAGACAGCGGCGGTATTCCGATATTTTTCCGATATCGCACCAATACCCGCTCGCCTCATAAGAAAAGAGTCTGTCGCCGTCTGCCAGCATTTTCGGAAAAAGCTCTTTGCCGAAGTCATATTCGCCCTCGGGTATCTTTTCTATCGCTTTTTTCGAGAGTATATAAATCCCTGTGTTGACAAGATCGCTGTAACTCTGCGAAAGCGGAGGCTTTTCGATAAACGATAATATCTTGCCGTTTTGCATATCGGCATTATCGCCGTCCTTTTCTACTCTTATCGTGCCGTATTCCGCCGTCTCGTTTTTTCGGTAACTGACGATGGTCGCGTCGTTGCCGTTTTTTATATGAAAAGCTATCGCCGGATTCAAATCGAAATCGCAAACGGCATCTCCGCTCAAAACAAGAAAACAGTCGTAATCGTCAAGAACGCCGCCAAGCGCCGCCGCGACCGAGCCCGCCGTGCCCAGAGGCGTTTCTTCTTTGTTATAGTGAAGAGATATAGTTCCGTAGTTTTCGCCGAAATGTTCGGATATCTTTTCGGCAAGATAGCGTGTCGTTACATAGGCGCGGATAGCGCCGCAATTTTTTATCATATCAAGAGCATAACTCATAACGGGTCTGTCTAATATTTTAGTCAGCGGCTTTGGCAGAGTGTCGGTTATGGGACGAAGCCTTGAGCCGAAGCCGCCCGCCAAGATCACCGCACATATTTTCGGATTGTTCATTTTATTTTTTCAAAGATAATAAACGTTGACATAAATATTTTGTAAAAAGAATCGCAAAATATACACATTCAAAAACGATGTGTATATTTTTATGCTTTGGGGAAATAATCAAGCAAATGAATTTTTTTGAAAAGCGGGAGGTTCTATGAAAGGTCTTGAAAAGAAAATCGTTGTCATCAAAAACACGGGAAGCCCGTATATCGAGGAAGCCTATTTTATTTTGAAAGGAAAAACTCCGCTGCCGAAGTGCGACATTATAAAAGAGGCTTGCCGCATCGTGCAAAACGAATCTTCGCAACTGCCGAACGAAAAGACTTTGGGCAAAGCCGAAGCCGTCGGCAAAAAACGTAAAATTTTTCTGTTTCTTTCGCTTATGATTCTTCAATTTTCGGCAATATGTGTCTGCCTTTATTTATCTTTTTACAAATAAAGACCGATTGCGCCCGAAAAAATTATCTTTCGCCACGTCTGTTTTGACATAAAATTTTGTTCTTATCCGCTAAAATAATTATGTAAAAAAAGGGATAAGGATGTGTATAAGTTGGAATATCGTCAGTTTTTTTCAGATTTTGCAAAGCTTTTTTCAAAAAAGTCTCTATCGGTGTACGTTGATGATTTTTTCTCTGACAAAGAGGATCTGGGAAAGGCGCTTTTCGGCATAAAAAGCGTGCGCATACGGGTTATATTGCGCTGGGGCTTATATTCGCTTTTGTCTTTTGCTTTTGCGTTTTTGCTCTGCGGCGCCTCGATTTTCGGCACTCACATCTTCGGCGCGGCGCTGCTTTGCGCTCTGCAAAGGTTCGTTCCGCAGGCATTTTTCGGAGCGCTGCTCTTTGCGGTATTAAAACTTGACGTCCCTTTGATCATCTCTTTGTGCCTTGTGTTTTTTGCGCGCATAGGGCTCGGTATATATCTATACTACGATATGCTGATTTATTCGGCGGAAGAAAAAATAAAAAAGCAAAAGATGTTCTTTTGCGAAAGCCCGTATTTTTGCGCCGCCATCGGAATTTTGGGCGGCTTTTGCGCCGTGCAGACAAAACTCTTTTCAAGCGAACGTTTTTCGGACGTTTTTGTTTGCATCCTTGCGGTGATTTTGTCGGGCGCGTGCGCGTTTTTGCTTGCAAAACCGTTTGACAAGCGCCTTTTTTCTCAAAACACGAAATATTGTTCTTATCTGCTTTCGGCGTGTCTTTTTTCGCTCTCGCTCTTGCAGATACCTGAAATCGGATTTTTTCTCTGCGCCGCGCTCGTATCGCTCATCTCCTTATATTTTGCCAAAAACGGAGCGCTTGTATCCGCCGCTCTTTCTTTGGCGGCAGCTTTGCCGCTCGGATATGACTATATATTGATATTTTTGTTTTTTTCGGTCTTTGCCGCATCGCTCCATAGGGCAAAAAGTCCTGCGTTTTCAAAGCGCTTTTTGCCCTCCGTTTGCGCGCTCTCGTTTTCGCTCATCATATCGGGGCTTATAAAAACGCAAGCGCTTATCGTGCCGCTTATGCTCTCATCGCTTGTGTCGCTCACTCTCGACGCACTGAAAATACCGGAAAAATATCCCGTGATCGACCTTGCGGCTGCCGAGAAAAAAGCCGCAAAAAAGCCTGTCTTGCTGCCGCAGAAAGCGGAATTTGACATCGCCGCGCTTTCAAAGGCGCTCCTCGACGTGTCTGAAATGTTTTTGCAGATCTCGCAAAACGCAAGAGCTCTTTCGTTTGAACAGATAAGCGACATTTGCAAAGAGAACATCGCCGCCGCCTGCCTTGCCTGCGAAACGGCAGACGACTGCAAAATAAAAAATCTGGCAAAATACGAAGAATATTTCTATAAATATTCCTTTGCGGTATCGGGCTTTTCAAGATCTGCCGATTTTGACACTCCCGAATATCTCAAAAACGCCTGCAAAAATTCAGAAAAGATAAAAGCCGCCATCAAAGACTGTGTATATAAAAAGCTCGAAGAAAACTTAAAGTTCGATAAAGCAGGCATCGAGGCGCTCGAATACGAGCATTTTTCAAAGATGTTGACGTCGGTCGCAAAGAAAACGGCGCTGATGCGCAAAACGGATTATCCGCTCTGCAAAAAGCTTGCGCAAATATCCGACACTCTCGATTTTGAGTTCGACGGCATCGCCGCTTTCGGCACAAGCGAGGTCGGAAAAAAGATCGTCATCGGCGGTGTAAATCCCGCAAAGATGCCCGTTTGCGCCGAGCATATAAGAAAAACGCTCGAAAAAGCCTGCGGCTTTCCTCTGACCGCGCCCGAAATATACGATTCAAACGGATATATGACCCTCTGCCTTGAAATGGGCGAAACGATCTTTGTCGATTGCGGCTTTGCCGGCGAAAAGAAGCTCGGCGAAAGGAGCAGCGGAGACGAGATATGCGCCTTTTCTTCGCCAAACGGACATTTTCACACCTGCATCTGCGACGGCATGGGCTCGGGCGAAAACGCACATCTCACCGCCAAGATCGCATCCGCGTTCATTGAAAAAATGCTGATGGGCGGCGCGGATTTTGAGATCACTCTCGATATGCTCAACACCTTTTTATCGGCGCGAAAAGAGGAGTGCTTCACCACCGTTGACCTTTTGAGCATCGACAAAAAAAGCGGCATCGCCGAATTTTTCAAAAGCGGCGCCACCGAAAGCGTGCTTTATCGCGGAGGCAAAATCTATCCGATAGAAAACGGCGGTATGCCCGTTGGCATCGGAGCGGACGTTTTCGCAAAGAAAATGAGTTTAAAAGTCGAGGCGGGAGATATCATCGCCCTTGTCAGCGACGGCATAATTCCAAATCAAAGTGATAATTATGCGCTTTGGGCGGCGCTTTGCGAGAACGCCGACGACGACGTAAATACCCTCGCCTCGAAGATAGTCAAGTGCGCCGGCAGAGATGACGACAAAAGCGTCATCATAATAAAAATAAATGCCGCATAAAAGAGTTATAAACAAGCTGTTAAATTTTTCTATCTTTCCGAAAAGCGGATAAACCGTGCATTTTCAACATTATCAACAAAGTTCTTAACAGCAAATCGTGTCGAAAAATCTCTCTTTTTGGGGAGAAAAATCAAACGGTAAAATTTCTTGTTGAATTCTGTGTGTCGAATTTTCGCACAAAAAAAGACCGACATTTTCGGCGCGTGCTGATAGAGATGTTTTTTGAAGCATTGCCGTCACGCGCCGAAAATGAAGACGCCCTGCCGTGCTAATGAAGGAATGAAGACGCTTCGCGGGTGGAGAAATTGAAATGATAGAATGGAAGAAACACGGGCGTCTTCGCTTCATTAGGTGCGAAGCACCGTCTTCATTAACGAGCGAAGTGAGTGACTTCATTAGCGTCAGCGACTTCATTCGGAAAATATAGATATTTTCCCTGCTTGCAGCGGTATGAGACGCGCAATAAAGAAAACCTGCTGAAAAGGATTTTCAAGTTCCTTCTCAGCAGGTGCTTTTTTACAAAAAAACTGCCTTATCCGCCCGTTTCATTGCTCTGTCGGTCTTTTATATTTGTATTTTCCTATCGGTTTTCTGCGTTTATTTTTTCATAACTTCATTATAAATTTCACTTTTTGCCACGCCTCTGTCGCGCGCGGCAGCCTTTATCGCATCGTTTTTGCTCATTCCCGTGCCGACGTAATATTCGACGTGTTCTCTTTTCGAGAGGGTCTGCCAAAACGCCGTCTTTTTGATCTCTTCTTCGCAAATTCCCTCTATAACAAGCACATATTCGCCTTTCGGCTCGGCGCTCTCATAGTGCAAGACCGCTTCGTCTACCGTCGTTTTTATGCTTTCCTCGTTTATCTTCGTCAGCTCGCGGCAGATGCACATTTTTCTGTTGCCCATCACCTTTTGCAGATCGCAAAGCGTGTTTTTGAGCTTGTGCGGCGCCTCATATAAGATAAGCGTGCGCTCTTCGGCGGCTATCTTTTCAAGTCTTTGCTTGCGCGTTTTGGTGTCGGTGGGCAAAAAGCCCTCAAAGGCAAAATATCTTGTAGAAAGCCCCGAAAGCGCCAAAGCCGAAACGGCGGCGCAGGCACCGGGAACTATGAAGACTTCGATGTTTTCTTCTTTGCAAAGACGCACTATATCTTCGCCGGGATCGCTTATCGCGGGCATTCCCGCATCGGTCACAAGCGCACAGCTTTTGCCCGCTTTCAGCTTTGATATAATGTTTTCGCCGCTTTTTTCTTTGTTGTGCTCATAATACGATTCTATCGGCTTCGATATGCCGAAAAAGCGCAGAAGCTTTGCGGTGTTGCGCGTATCCTCCGCCGCGACGAAGTCACATTCATAAAGCGTTTTCAAGGCTCTTGCGGAAATATCTTCAAGATTTCCTATCGGTGTTGCGACAAGATATAAAGAGCCAGCCCTTATCTTGTTTTTGTCGGCGAATGCCGAGGCAAAATCAAAAGAGTAATTTTCCCGTTCTGTCATATCTTATCTCCCCCTTGTCGTAAATTTGTTTCATTTCGTCCGTGTATTCTTTATGCTCAAAATCTTTATATATCACAAGCGGTTTGCGAACGATAACGCCCTTTTTGCCGCCGAGAGTGCCGAGAGCAAGCACCAAAGACGGGGCAGAATCGCTGTCGGGATGCAAAAAGACTATCTCTTTGGGCTCGATGTTGTTTTGGCGCATGGCATCTATCAAGTCGCAAAGCCTTTCGGGGCGGTAAACGCAATAGAACTTCTTGCCGAATTTGAGCAGCCGCGCGGCGCAAGCGGCAAACTCGAAGATGCCGCCGAAAGTGTCGTGCCTTGCCACCGCCTTTTTTGCGGAATCGTTTTGCTTTCCGCTTCCGCTTTCGATATAGGGCGGATTGCAGAAAACGCAGTCAAATTCGCGTCCCAAATCGCCCCGACCGAGCGTTTTTATGTCACGGCAGATAAATTCCGTTTTGTCTGAAAGAGCGTTGGCTTTCGCGTTTTCGTTGCCGAGTGCGCAAAATTCCTCTTGGATGTCAACGCCGATTATGTGTTCAAATCGCCCTCTTGACGCCAAAAGCAGCGATATGACGCCCGTGCCCGAGCCGAGCTCTGCGGCATATCCGCCGCGGACGCCCGAAACGAAGCAAGAAAGCAAATATGCGTCCGTGCCGAAAACGAGTCCGTCGGATCTTTGCAAAAGGGTGATGTTTTCATTTATCTTTGTCGATATTTTTTCTGCCATTGTCTTCTCCGTTATGAAAAAAGCGATTCGTAAACCGAACCGCTTTTTATCATTTTAATTATGCTTATTCGGCACTGGGTGCGCCTACGGGGCAAACGCCTGCGCAAGTTCCGCAATCGATGCACTGACTTGCGTCAATGACGAATTTGCCGTCCTTTTCGGAAATGCAGCCTACGGGGCATTCGCTTTCGCAGCTGCCGCATGCAATGCATTCGTCTGAAATGATGTATGCCATTGTGATTACCTCCGATTATTCGACTGTTATCAGCCGTTATTTCAATGTTATTTTAACACAAAATCAATATTTGTCAATATTATTCGCGCAAATTAAAGTTTTTGAGCGCCGATGAGCTTTTCCGCTTCGCATATCAAAAGCTCCTCAACTTCTTTTGCGCTGTCTTTGCGAACGGTGCAGCCCGACGCGCGCGAATGTCCTCCGCCGCCGAAAATACGGCAGAACACACTTGCGTCAACGTTTGCCGATGAGCGCACCGAGACCTTATATTCGCCGTCTTCGTGATATCTTACGGCTATTGCCATATCGGTGCCGCTTGCGGTCTTGATGCAGGATGAAATGGTGCCGAGCTCTTCTTCGCAAAGGCCGTATTCGTTGTAGTCTGAAAGGTCAAACGAAACGATAACGCCTCTGCCGCCGGCAAAAAGCTTCATTCTTGAATATGCAAGACCCTCGGCGCGAAGCTGGATAATACTCTTTTCATCGAAAAGATGAGTGGATATTGCCGAAGCGTCGATGCCCGTTTCAATGAGCTTTGCGGCAATGAGCAGAGTCTTTGACGTGGTGTTGGAATATTTGAACGAGCCCGTGTCGGCGCTTATCGCGGCATAGAGCTTTTCGGCGATGTCGGCGGGCATCTTTCCGCCCAAAAGCGATGAAACGATGTCGAAAATTATCTCGCCGCAGGCGGCGGAAGCGGCATCGACAAGATACCTTTTTGCAAAGGGCACGTGAGTTGCATGGTGGTCAAACGCAAGCGCTATCGGATGCTCTGTAAGATAGCTGCTCTTGCCGATAAGGTCTATTGTCGCAACGTCAACGCTTATCGGTATGGGCTCTTGCAAAAACGCTCTTTCTTCGTTTAGTTCGATCTCGCCGTCATCGTATAAAAAGCGCAAAAACGAGGGCATTTTTTCGGTGCAGCAGACGTATGCCCTCTTGCCTAACGAGATAAGCGCCTTGCAAAGCGCCAAAGCAGAGCCCACCGTGTCTGCATCGGGATGGGCGTGGGTGTATATCACGTAGTTGTCGTTTGCTTTCAAAAAAGCGACCGCCGCTTCTTTTGTTACGGCAGTTTCGGATATATCAGTCATTTCGGTTTTCCTCTTCTTTTCCGTCTCCATCGCCCGAAAATTCTATCTCGCTTATCATCTTTGAAATGTGCGCACCGATCTGCATGGAGTTATCGGGATAAAAAGCAAGTTCGGGCGTAATTCTCAAATTGAGTCTGTGCGCGACTTCGCGGCGAATAAAGCCCTTTGCGCTTTCAAGTCCCTTTTTGACCTCTTTGTTTATTTCGTCTGCGTTTTCCTTTGTGAGCACAGAGAAAAAGATCTTCGCAAATTTAAGATCCGCAGTCACTTCTGCGGCGGTGACGGTGACAAAATTGTTTGAAATGCGCGGATCTTTTACCTCGCGCAAGATCTCACACATTTCGTGCGCCATCTGTTCGTTTATTCTGTCGCGGCGATAGTTTGGCATAAGGCTCCTCCGGGGGAATGGTATGATATCAAATTTATTTTATCATATTTGTAAACAAAAATCTATGATTTTGTCAAAAAACATGATAGAATAGATATATAAATCCAAAAACTCTTAAAAGCGGTGAAGAAATGACACAAAGCGGCGGAATTATTATCGTTAATAAAGAAAGATCTTATACCTCTTTTGACGTTGTCGCAAAACTGCGCCGCATTTACGGCACAAGACAGATAGGCCATACGGGCACGCTTGACCCGGATGCCACCGGAGTTTTGGCGGTGCTTGTCGGCAGAGCCGTCAAGGCATCGGAATATATCGTTTCGGATAAAAAGCGATACTCGGGCACCGTGCGCTTCGGCATCACCACCGACACACAGGATACGAGCGGAAAAGTTTTGAGCCGTCACGATGTTGCTGTCGGCGAAGAAGACGTCAAAAGGTGCGCTGAAAAGTTCGTCGGCAAAATAATGCAAACGCCTCCCATGTTCAGCGCCTTGAAAATAGACGGTCAAAAGCTGTGCGACCTTGCAAGAAAGGGAAAAAGCGTTGAAAGAGCCGCAAGAGAGGTCGAGATATATTCTCTTGACATCTCAAAAATAACAAATGAAGAATATAAGTTTTGCACCGAGGTCTCAAAGGGCACCTACATTCGCACCCTTTGTGCCGATATGGGCAAAATGCTCGGCTGCGGAGGTGCGATGTCTTCTCTTTGCCGCGAAAAGAGCGGCCCGTTTTCGCTTGAATGTGCAAAGACGCTTTCTCAAATCGAAGAAATGAGCGAAGAAGAAAGAGAAAAGCTTTTGATCCCCGTCGATAAGGTCTTTGAAAATTATGCGGCGCTGACGCTCCGCGGCCGAGAGCTTGAACTTTTCAAAAACGGCTCGCCCGTATCGTTTGAGCGCTTGAATGCCGAAAGAGAATTTACAGCAGGAGAGCTTTACCGCGTTTATGATGCCGACGGCTTTTTGGCGCTCGGCAAAACTCTTTTTGATGATTATTGCGGCAAAGAGACGGCCTCTATCAAATGCGAAAAACTGTTCAGAATATAAAAGCAAAAGCACACCCAACGCCGAGTGTTCTTGTGGACACTCGGCGAATGATGCGTTCCACCTATGTGGAACATGATGTGTGCTTTGCACATGATGTTCGCTTAGCGCGCGAATGATGTGCGCCTCGACGGCGCATGGGCGGAACACATCACATCATTTTGCGGTGAAACCGCAAAGCATCATTATGGCGGTAGCCTACATCATTTGCCCGAAGGGCAAACATCATTCAACATAGAAACCCACTGAACAGAAAAAACCGACTGATTTATTTTATCAGTCGGTTTTCATTTGGGTGCTCACTTACTCACCACATTATGTGGCGCCTTTCTCACAAAACTGTCCTTAAGAACTCTCCGCAAAAGGTGTGCTTTATTTATTTGCCGAATTTGAATTTTTCTCTTTCCAAAACGAAGTCATAAATTATCTTGGCGGCTCCCTCTGTGCCCACCTTTGCGGAATTTATGAGCAGATCGTGGCTTTCCATATCGTTCCATTTTTTATCGGAATAATAGTTATAATAGTTTGCTCTCTTTTTATCGTTTTTGATTATGGTATCGCGCGCTTCATTTTCCGAAAGTCCGTCTTTTTCCATCGTGTTTTTGATGCGGTAATCCATATCGGCATAGATGAAGACCGACACCGTTTCGGGCAGATTTCCCAGGATGGAATCGGCACATCTGCCGATGATGACGCAGGGTCCCTGCGCCGCAAGGTCTTTAATAACATTTGACTGCGCAATATAAAGTTGATCGTTGAGCGGCATTACGTGGCTTGTGGAATATATATTGTTCATCATGAACGCGCCCGTGGAGATCGCATAGAGAAAACTGTTTGTCGCCACCTCGTCTGCCTTTTCAAAAACCTCGGGGGCATATCCGCGCTCCTTTGCGGCAAGGGTGATGATCTCTTTGCCGTAAAACGGGATGCCGAATTTTTCGGCGACCAATTTGCCTATATCGTGGCCGCAACTGCCGAACTGTCTGCTTATCGTAATAATGCTGCGCATAATCGTTCCTCTTTTTTCTTGTTTTATATATTTATTATAATTTCCGTTTGCCTCTTTGTCAACACCGCGCACCGCTTTACAAAAACGGTGCCGTGTGATACAATTATTATAATATAAATATATTATGACTATTCATAAAACCGTCAAAGAAAGGTTCGCACAAAATGGAGATACCGCAAATTCACGAAGGTGACATACTCTCTTTGAAAAAGAAACATCCCTGCGGCGGAGATACGTTTTCGGTATTGCGTGTCGGCAGCGATATAAGGATCGTTTGCCGAACCTGCGGCAGAGATCTGACGCTCGAAAGGGTAAAGCTCGAGCGCAGGATCAAAAAAATAACGCATCCCGCGGAGGAAAAATAAATTGACCGATAAACTTTATGCAGCAGATAAGCGCTATTCAGAAATAGAAAAACTGCTTGCCGACGCAAATGTCGCGTCAAATCCCGCAAAGTTCGCCGCATTGTCAAAGGAATATAAAAGGCTGACACCCATCGTCGAGGAATTCCGCGTATATTGCCGCGCAAACGACGACGCGAAAGAGGCAAAGGAAATTCTCGATAACGAAAGCGATGCCGACTTGCGCGCTCTTGCGGAAGAAGAATATTACGAAAAGCGCAAGCAGAGCGAAGAAAGCTATAACAGACTTCGCATTTTGCTTTTGCCCAAGGATGAAAACGACGACAAGAACGTCGTTGTCGAAATAAGGGCAGGGGCAGGCGGCGAAGAGGCGGCGCTTTTCGCAGGCGTGCTTTACAGAATGTATCAGATGTATGCCGACAAAAAAAGATATAAGACAGAGATCGTGAACTGCAACGACACCGAACTCGGCGGATATAAAGAGATCTCGTTCACCGTTGAGGGCGAGGGCGCATATTCAAGGCTCAAATTCGAAAGCGGAGTTCACCGCGTGCAAAGAGTGCCCGAAACCGAGGCGCAGGGCAGAATACAGACCTCGACCGTGACCGTTGCGGTCCTGCCGGAGGCGGAGGACGTCGAGATCGAGATAAACGAAAAAGATCTTCAAATAGAGACCTGCAAGAGCAGCGGCGCGGGAGGGCAGCACATAAACAAGACCGAGAGCGCCATACGCATCATCCATAAGCCCTCGGGCATCGTAGTTGAATGCCAGGAGGAGCGCAGTCAATACAAGAACCGCGACAAGGCGATGAAGCTTCTTCGCTCAAAGCTCTATGATATAAAAATGCGCGAGCAGACCGACAAGATCGCGTCAGAGCGCAAAAGTCAGGTCGGCACGGGCGACAGATCCGAAAGGATACGCACCTACAACTATCCGCAAGGCAGGGTGACAGATCACAGAATAGGGCTGACCCTCCACTCCCTTGAGGACGTTTTGAACGGAAATATGGATGCACTTATCGATGCGCTTTTGTCGGCAGACGAAGCAGAAAAACTCAAAGCATCGGCAATGTAATAAAAACGAGGCGTTTTTTGTGGAAACTAAACTTTGTTCGCTTATCGGCGTTTCAAAAACCGAATATGAAAAATATATTTCAGAGGCCGCAGAGATAATAAAATCGGGCGGTCTTGTCGCTTTTCCCACCGAGACGGTCTACGGGCTCGGCGCGTCGGCGCTTTCTGGGGACGGCGCAAAAAAGATATACGCCGCAAAGGGACGTCCCTCCGACAATCCGCTCATCGTTCACATATCAAAAGTCGAAGATATTGAAAAATACTGCATGCCCGATGAAAAATCGCTTGCGCTCTGCAAAAAATTCATGCCGGGCCCCATTACGGTCATCATGAAGAAAAAGCCTTGCATACCCGATGAAGTCACGGCGGGACTTGACACCGTGGCGATAAGATGTCCGCAGGATGAAAACGCGCGCGCCTTTATTGAAAAATGCGGTGTGGCGATAGCCGCACCGAGCGCAAATACGTCGGGCAGACCGAGCCCCACGTCGGCTATGCACGTCTGTGAAGACTTAAACGGAAAGATCGAAATGATACTCGACGGCGGCGAATGTAAAATAGGTCTTGAATCGACCATCGTGCGCATAAACGACGGGGCAACAGAGCTTTTGCGTCCGGGCGGCGTAACGCCCGAAGAGCTTATCGCCGTTTGCGGAAAAGAGCATTTTATGATAAATCCCGCGATCTTACAAAAGCTCTCCGACGATCAAAAGCCCGTCTGTGCAG
Source organism: Clostridia bacterium (assembly GCA_017612495.1). Classification (GTDB taxonomy): domain Bacteria; phylum Bacillota; class Clostridia; order Oscillospirales; family CAG-272; genus RGIG8399. The sequence goes on along the minus strand of JAGAFQ010000062.1, from coordinate 11,286 downwards.
GCATGAAATACCGTCACTATTCGCCGAGAGCCAAAGTCGTGCTCGTCGACGGAGAAACGGATTTCGATAAAAACCGCTTCATTTTGCAAAAACTCAAAGAAAACAAAAATGCCGAAAAGATCGGCGTTCTGTGCTTTGACGAAGATATCGAAAACGAACTCTTTTGCGGCGAATACGTTTTTTCTCTCGGCAAAAGAGACGCTTTTTCCGAGCAGTCGCATCTTTTATTTGCAAGACTGCGCGACTGCGACAAGACCGACGTTTCGCTCATATACGCAAAAACTCCCCCGAAAAGCGGCTTGGGACTTGCCCTTTTCAACCGCCTGATAAAGGCGGCGGGCTTTGATATCGTTTTTGCCGAGCATTTTTTGAGGATAGCGCTGACGGGCGGCATCGGCTCGGGGAAAGGTGTGGCTGCAAAGATCTTTTCCGAATACGGCGTGCCCACCCTTGACACCGATAAGCTTTATCACTCGCTCATCGGCAAAAGTTCACCGCTCGCAAAAGAGATATCGCGCGCTCTCGGCGAAAATTTGCTCATGCCCGACGGCTCTCTTGACAGAAAAAAGACCGCAAAGACCGTCTTTGCGGATAAAGAAAAACTGCTCCTCCTTAACACCGTTTCGCATAAAGCCGTCAGAAAAGAAACGCTTTTGTGGATGTATTCGCAAGAAAAAAACTGCGCTCTTGTCGAGGTGCCTCTGCTCTGGGAATCGGGTATGCAGAGCGATTTTGACAAAATCGTATGCGTCTGCGCCGACAAAGAGGCAAGGCTCTCGCGCATCGTCGCAAGAGATAACTGCGATAAAGAAACGGCGCTTTTGCGCATCGCGGCGCAAAAAGACGATGAATTTTTCAGAGCGAATTCCGATTTTGTCATCGAAAACGGTACGTCTGACCGAAACGAACTCAAAAAAGCCGTTTCATGCGTTTATTATGCGCTTTTCAATGAAGAAAAACAGGGGTAAAATATGAAATTCACAAAAAGACATATTCTGCTTTTGATCCTTTGCCTTGTCTTGATAATCGCGCTGCCCGTGCTTTTGGATAAGGCTTCGCAAAAGATAACAAAGCAGTCCTATCCGCTCCCGTATCTTGATATGATCGAAGAGATAAGCGAAAAATATTCCGTTGACAAATCGCTTATTTGCGCGATAGTCTATTGTCAGAGCCAATTCAACGAGGCGCTCACTCTAAACGACGAAAAAGCGGGACTTATGCAGTTATCGCAAGAAGCGTTTGCGAGAATTTCCGTTTTGATGGGGAAAAACACTCCCGCCGAAAGGATCTATGACCCTTATGAAAGCATCGATCACGGAATTTTCTATTTGACATATCTTTGCGAATGCTACGGTGATATGGAGTCGGCTCTCACCGTCTTCTATGCCGAAACAAACGGCTTATCGACGCTGAAAATTTTCGATGGAAAGGATATCGACATTTCTTTGCTCAAAGACAATAATACGGATAAGTATATCAAAAACGTCTATGACGTTCAGCAAAAATATAAAGATATTTATTTCGGATAAGGAGATCACCATGGCTGCAAAGGAAACAAAAAAAAGAGCTTGAAAAGGCATATTCGGCAGAAGATTTCAACATCATTGTCGGCACCGAGCCTTATGCCGAAAAAGCTGACCAAAACTTGCAGAGCGTACCTGATAACAGCATCCGTCTTAATATCTTGAAGATACTCAACGAGAATTTCGGCATCATCGAAGACGATTTCGTGAGCGCGGAGCTTTGCGCCGTGCCTGCCTATAAAGCAAAGGATATAGGTCTTGACAGATCTCTTATCGGCGCTTACGCACACGATGACAGAGTGTGCGCTTATCCCGAACTCACCGCGATGTTCGAGTGCAAAAATCCCAAGCACACCGCAATGATAATACTCACCGACAAAGAAGAGATCGGCAGCGAGGGCAACACGAGCATGCAGTCGTCATTCCTTTCGGATATCATCGACGATCTTTCCGAAACGCTCGGCGCAAGAGCGCATAACGTAAGACTTCATTCAAAGTGCATCTCCGCAGACGTCAACGCGGCATACGACCCGAACTATACCTACGTTTTCGATGCCAACAACTCCGCGCGCTTAAATCACGGCGCCTGCATCACAAAATATACCGGCGCCGCCGGCAAGGTTGCTGCAAACGACGCAAGCGCCGAATATACGGCATATATCCGCAAGCTTTTCAATGATAACAAGGTGCAGTGGCATATCGCCGAATTCGGCAAGGTAGACGGCGGCAACGCAGGAACGGTCGCAAAATTCGTTGCACGCCTCAACATCGACACCATTGACGTGGGCGTGCCCGTGCTTTCGATGCACGCGCCTTTTGAGATCGTTGCAAAGACCGACGTCTATGCAATGCATCTTGCCTTAAAAGCTTTCCTTTGCGACTGATCTTGCCCTAATCTATGTAAATAAGATTTGACAGGCAAAAGATCGCAAAGACAAGGCACAAAGACGCAAACAACTTTCTTTGTACCTCATAGAAAACGAAAACGTTTTCTATGCAGATGACCGATAAGAACATAAGACATAAGATCATGCCGACGGTTATTTTCAAGAACAAAAATGTTTTCCTGTTCGTGCCGTCAAAAGCTTTTTTGAAAACCGTTTTTATCTTTTCTTTCATAAAAGTTACCTTTCTTACACGAATACTGAGCGAATATGTGTTTTCGTAAAACCGTTATTTCTTATTTATATTTTACAAAACAAATTTGCGATAATCAAAGCACAAATTTTTGAAAAAACGTAAAAAAGCAGGTCGATTCGGAATTTTTCCCAAATCGACCTGTTTTTATTTTTTTATTTTATACGTCGAGGTTTGTGACGTATTTTGCGTTTTTCTCGATAAACTCACGGCGCGGCTCGACCTTATCGCCCATCAAAAGGGTAAAGAGCTGGTCGCATTGCATCGCGTCCTCCATCGTCACCTTCAAAATGGTCCTGCTCGTCGGGTCCATGGTCGTTTCCCAAAGCTGGGAGGGATCCATTTCACCAAGACCTTTATATCTTTCGGCTTCGGCATTGCCGCCGAGTTCCGCTATGCGCATATCTCTTTCTTCGTCCGAGAAAGCATATCTTGTCTGTTTGCCTTTATAGACCTTATAAAGCGGCGGCTGTGCCAAAAAGACGTGGCCGTCTTCGATAAGCTTTTTCATGTGTCTGAAGAAGAAGGTCAAAAGCAATATTCTGATATGCGAGCCGTCGACGTCGGCATCCGCCATAATGATGATCTTGCCGTAACGGAGCTTCGTGATGTCGAATTCTTCGCCGATACCGCAGCCGAGCGCCTGGATGATCGGTATGAGCTGTGAGTTGATATAAACTTTATCGGGGCGGCTCTTTTCGACGTTCAAGACCTTGCCGCGCATGGGGAGGATAGCCTGGAATTGACTGTCCCTGCCGTCTTTTGCGCTGCCACCTGCGGAGTTACCTTCCACAAGATAGAGCTCGGTGAACTCGGGGTTTCTTTCGTGGCAGTCGGCAAGCTTGCCGGGAAGAGAGGAGCCTTCAAGCAGAGATTTTCTTCTTGTGAGTTCTCTTGCCTTGCGTGCCGCGGCGCGTGCGCGCGATGCCAGCACCGATTTTTCGACTATATTCTTGGCTACTGCCGGATTTTCCTCTAAAAATTCGCCGAGTTTTTCAGAAATCAATCCTTCGACAAGGGGACGGATGTATGAATTTCCGAGTTTTGCCTTGGTCTGACCCTCAAATTGCGCCTCGGGAAGTTTTACGCTGACAATGGCGCACATACCCTCTCTGACGTCTTCGCCGGAAAGCTTTTCGTCATCGTCCTTTAATAAGTTTTTCTTCCTTGCATAATCGTTTATGACCTTGGTAAGAGCGTTTTTGAAGCCCGTTTCGTGCGTACCGCCCTCTACGGTGTTTATGTTGTTCGCAAAGGTCATAAGCGTTTCGTTATAACTGTCGTTATATTGGATGGCAACCTCTGCCGTGGCATCGTCTTTTTCGCCGCGCAGATAAATCACGTCGTGAACGACCGCAACGCCGCGTATCTTGTTAAGATATTCAACAAAACTTGCGATACCGCCGTCAAATTTCAAAACTTCGCTTGTCGGCTCATCTCCTCTGTCGTCGATAAGCTCTATTGAAATGCCGGCATTTAAGAATGCCTGCTCGCGCATACGGTTTAGAACCGTCTCATAATCGAATACGCTCTCTTCGAATATCTCTTTATCCGGCAAAAAACGAACATAAAGTCCGCGGCGGCCGTTCGCATCGCCCTCGCACTTGAATTCGCGCTCTACCTTGCCTCTTGAAAAACGTTCGGTATACATCTTGCCGTCGTGGCAGTTGACGACCTCGACCCATTCGGAAAGTGCGTTTACTACCGAAGCGCCGACACCGTGCAGACCTCCCGAAATTTTATATCCGCCGCCGCCGAACTTGCCGCCTGCGTGCAAAACGGTGAAGACGACCTCGAGAGTCGGAATGCCGAGTTTTGCGTTAAGTCCGCTAGGAACACCGCGTCCGTTATCCTGCACCGAAACGGAATTATCCTTGTGAAGCGTCACAACGATATGTGTGCATTCGCCGGCGAGGGCTTCGTCGATGGAGTTATCGACGATCTCATAGATCAAATGGTGCAAACCGCGGATAGACGTTGAGCCGATATACATACCGGGGCGCTTTCTTACCGCTTCAAGTCCTTCCAAGACCTGAATTTGATTTTCGCCGTATTCGGTTTTTTGTGTTTCGTTGATTTCTGACATTTCCATACCTCTCATCCAAAATTATTCTTTCTCATTCTTCCTTTAAGCGTTTGGGAAGCAAGTTGAGAAATGTAAATAATAAACTTTTCGTTTTCTTTGCAGAGTATAAACGATTTCGGAATATCGTCGCAGACGTTCACTATGCGCATATCCTTTTGCGCGTTGTTTATATACGTCTTTGTTATATCCGATACCGTTGACGTATCAAGATCGAATATGCCTATGATGTTTTCGGTAAAAATGAGCTTATCTTTTCCTATGTGAAGATACATTTCATACTCCGCTTATATGATTTTTCCGCCTGATATGTTTATTATTTTCGCATCCGAAAATTTGTCTTTGTATTCGGACGTGCAAGTTGTCAAAATAACTTGTCTTTTTGCTATTTTCGATAAGACGTAGCTTTGTCTGCCTATATCGAGATCGCTCAAAATATCGTCGAGCAAAAATACGGGATATTCGCCGCATATTTCTTTTGATATCTCGCCCTCGGCAAGCTTGAGCGCAAGGACTATGCTTCTCGACTGTCCCTGCGACGCAAAAAGTCTTGCGTCCTTGTGATTCAAAAACAAAAGCAGATCATCCCTGTGGGGACCGAAAAGCGTTGATCCGTTTTTTATCTCCCTTTCGGTATTTTCTGAATATCTGCGGTAAAGAAAATCTTCTATCTCCGCTTTTGAATCGGAATCAGTGCCGCATTGCAAGTGCATGGTGAGTTCTTCCTTTTGTTTCTTTTCGCTCACTATATCCGAATAAAAATCCTTTGCGCTTTCATAAAGACGCGATATATATTTTTTTCTTTCAAGCGTTATTTCGGCGCCGACATCGGCAAGCTGCATATTCCATATATCGAGTGTGCCGCTGATATCCTTGCCCTCTTGCGCATCGCGCAAAAGCATATTTTTTTGTTTGAGTATCGCGATGTATTTCTGGTATTTTTTTACATACAAAGGATTTATCTGCGATATCGCCATATCAATGAACAAGCGTCTGTTCTGCGGACCGTCTTTTATCATCGACAAATGCTCGGGACAGAACAAAATGGCTCTGAAATTGCCCAAAAATTCGCTTATTTTTGAAATTTCAACACCGTTTTTATAAAGCTTCTTTTTTTCGCCCTTTCTGTATTTGATCTTTATTTCATTTTCTCTTTGCGACGTTTCGTATCGTATCGAAATATCGCCGGCATCTTTGTCAAAGCAGATAAGCTCGTCGTCGTGATTTGTGCGAAACGAACGCGACGCCGCAAAGATATAGATGCTTTCCAAAAGATTCGTCTTGCCTTGACCGTTATCGCCGTAAATCACGTTGACACCCGGCGAAAACTCGGCTTTTGATAAAGAAAGATTGCGAAAATTTTTAATGCTTACCGATTTACAGATCATAGATCTTTTGTTCTGACGGGAGTTACCATAAACGTAAAGTCGTCGTTTTTATCATTTTCTTCCGTCAATACGGGTCTTATGGTCATACCTGTGAGCGGTGTTGAAAAAGAAAGTCTCAATTTTTCACATTCCGTCGCCCTTATGGTATCGAGCAAATATTTGCAGTTGAAGCTTATCTTCATAAGATCACCGGTATTTTTCGATGAGATCTCGTCAAAAGAAGAGCCCGAAACGGAGGTCGATGAAACGATGAGTGAATTTGCCTCTACCGAAAGACGCACACCGCTCTTTTCCTGACCGATGGCGCGGTCTTCGGTTATGAGAGACGATCTTTCAAGAGAGCCCAAAAACGCATCTCTGTCAACGATACATTCCGCCTTTATATCGGTGGGAATGAATCTTTCATAACTCAAATAATCACTGTCAACAAGACGCGAGAAGAAGATAACATCTTCAAGGAAAAAGATGATGTGCTTTATCGTCATCATTACCTTTACGGTCTTTTCCTTGTTCATAAGTCTTAAAAGTTCCTGCAAAGTCTTTGTGGGAATGATGAATTTGAAATTGAGTTCTTCGTCGTTAAGACTTCTGTTTTCAATATCCGATTCGGCAGATTTTATGGCGAGCTTGAAACTGTCGCAGCCTACCATCAAAACTTTATTTTTCGTGATCTCACAGTAAACACCGTTCAGTTGAGGACGAAAATCCGCTACTGCCGCCGCAAAAAGCGTTTGATTTATCATTTTTCTGAAAATATCCTGCGAAATTTCAAAGCCTCTTTCACCGCGCAAATCGGGTAACGGCGAGAAATTTTCGCCGGGCAGAACGGAAAGTGAAAATTCGCTCTTTCCGCTTGAAATTTTTGCTTTATAATTCGAATCGACGTCGATGGTTATATCACCAGGCATCACCTTTACTATCTGGCTTAATTTTGCCGCGTTTATGATAACGTTGCCGCCGCTGTAAATTTCTGCTTTTATTTTAGTTCTGACACCTTTTGTCAAATCATAAGAGGTCAGCGTGCAGCTGCCGTCGTCTTCTGTTTTTATCTGAATACCTTCTGTCGAGGGCAAAGACGTATTTGTGGCAATGGCACAAAGAAGCGGAGATATTGCATTTTGCAATGTGAGTTTATCAAAAACGATTTTCATTTCTTTTTCCTCTCACTTTAATATAGATTATTTATAGAAAGTAGTAGTGGTAGTAGGGGGTGTTATAATTGTTGAAATATCCGAAAAGTATCTGTTTTAAGCCGAAAATCGAAAAAAAACTGTAAATTTTTATGTAAAAAACAAAACAATAAACGGTTAATAAATACACACTTTTCAACAGGCGTATTTTTTAACATAGTTAACACAGATTTCCAAACAGGGTTTTTATCTGAATTAACAGGCCGTTTTTACCGTGGCTGTCAAAAACTTTATGAAATTCTTATATCGTTGATAAGATCGGAAATTTCCGAATCGAAAGAAGATGATTCTTTTCTCTTTTCATCTACCGCGTTACATGAAGATATCGCCGTTGCGTGATTGCGGTTGAAAAGCTTGCCGAGCGCGGGATAAGACATATCGGTGAGTTCTCTTATTATATAGATGGAAACGTGCCTTGCCCAGGCGATTTCAAAGTTTCTCTTCTGACCTTTTATATCTTCAACGCTGACACCGTATTTTCTTGCCGTCTTTGCAAGAATTTTATCGACCGTGACCTCGACCGGCTCAATGCCGTTTATGATATCGTTTATCGAATTTCTCGCAAGCTCGAGGGTTATCTCTTTGCCCGAGATCTGCGTTGCCGCGCGGAGTTTTTTGATAACGCCCTCTATCTGACGGATATTGCAATCGAGTTTATCGCCCAAAAAACTCAACACTTCGTTTGGCACGCTGATGCCCATTTCCTGCGTTTTGCGTTTGAGTATGGCGATACGCAATTCAAGATCCGGCGGTTGGATATCAACGATAAGACCTTGTTCAAAACGGCTTCTGACACGCACCTCAAGAGGATTTATATCTTTCGGCGGACGGTCGGACGTGAATACTATTTGTTTTCCGTTTTCATAAAGTTCGTTGAAGGTGTGGAAAATTTCCTCCTGCAAGGTCGGGCGGTTGGCGATGAATTGAATATCGTCAATAATGAGAACGTCGACGGTGCGGAACTTTTTTCTGAAAGCATCGGTATTTTTGTAGGTGATGCTGTCAACGAGTTCGTTCAAGAATTCTTCGCCCTTGATATATACGACGCGGAAATCGGGAAAGTTCTTTGTCAGCGCATTAGTCAGCGCATAGAGAAGATGCGTTTTTCCGAGACCGCTGTTGCCGTAGATAAAAAGGGGGTTATAGTCTCTTGCCGGATTGTTCGATACCGCAACGCAGCTGCCGTATGCCATATTGTTTGAAGAGCCGACGATGAAGTTGTCAAAAGTATAGCGGGAGCGGATGCCGTCTTCGGATGAGCCCTTCGTTTCAAAGTATTTAGGCTCGATCTCCGCCTCGTTCTCATCGTTTTTGAGTTCTTCTTCCGTTTTCGGAATGCCGGGCTGAAAAGACGGAGCTGTCTCCGAAAGCGAATCGAGACCGACGAGTAAGGGCAGACCCGAATCCATACGCGATTTGATCTTATTCATAATGGGCGCAACGTCGCCGTTATATTTTTCGGTGGAATAGATAATCGTCATAACGTCAAAGCCGAGCACTTCTTTGAAGCAGTCGGAGATAAGCTCGCAGTATTTGCTTTGAACGATGTCGCGCTTATAGTCTTCTTTTGAGATCAAAACGGCATAGCGGTCGCTCAAATATCCGAGATAAAGACAGTTGAACCAAAGATCCATTATCGGCAGAGAAAACTTCTCTTCCAAAAGCTCGATGACCTTTTCCCATATCAAATTAAAGGAGTTGTCTTTTTCAGTCATGGCGCAAAACCCTTTCGTCAATTTTTCGCTTAATATATATTATATATAATATTATATCATATAGTTAACAAGTTTTCAACAAAAAAATGAATATCCGCGGTATTGAAAAAAAGAAAAAAATGATGTATAATATCCTAACAAAAATCGAAAGGTCGCAAAAACGTGCAAAAGGGAAAATTTATTGTAATAGAAGGTCTTGACGGCAGCGGAAAAGGCACGCAGATAAAACTATTGTGTCAAAGACTCAAAGATGCGGGAATAAAGATATATCCGACCTTTGAGCCGACAAGCGGCAAGATCGGAGTTTTGATAAGAGAGGCATTGTCGGGGAAATTTAAGGTCACGCAAAACACGATAGGTCTTATGTTTTCCGCCGACAGAACGGAGCATAACACCGAGATACAAAAAGCGCTTGACGACGGTTGTTGCGTCATTTGCGACAGATATTATTATTCGACCATCGCCTACCAGGGACGCGGCAGCGAGGAGCAGTTTTTGTGGACCTGCGCGCTTAATTTGAACAATTCCGGCATAAGAAAGCCCGATCTTTGCGTATTTTTAGACGTAAATCCCGATATTTGCATGGATAGGATAGACACCAACCGCGACAAAAAAGAGATCTATGAAAAGGCGGATATTTTAAGAGAGGTAAGAAGCGAATACCAAAAGCTTTTTGACTATATGAAGAATATCGGCAGAAACGAAAATATCACGGTCATTCCGTCAGACGGAGAGAAGAACGAGATATCCGACAAGCTTTTTGACGCAGTTTACAAAACTATTGTTGACAAAGCATAATACAGTATGTTATAATTCCATTCGGTGTGCAGGGATATCGAAGCGGTCATAACGAGGCGGTCTTGAAAACCGTTTGGCCCAAAGCCACGTGGGTTCGAATCCCACTCCCTGCGCCAAAAATCCCGTACACGTTAGTGTGCGGGATTTTTTCTTCTTACTTCTTACCTTTTACCTCTTACCTATCAGTTAAATTCTTTCGGGATTTTTGGGAAGTAATAAGTAAAAAGTAATAGGTAATAAGTTTGCGGCTTCGCCGCGACATATTCCTTTTTCAATGCGGTCGCCTATTTTCCCACTATATTTCTCAAACGTTTCTTTTGTGCGATATTGCGCATATTCCCTTGCTTTTGTGCGCTTTGAGAGATCGGTTTGCGGCTTTTTCTCCGACGGTGTTTACAAAGCCGAAAAAATATGTTAAACTGTATGTGTTGTGTATCCAATCGGAAGGAAAGGAGAAGTATTTATGAAAAAGGATCTTGAAAAAATCCCCGAAAACGAAGCGGTTCCGAATCCCGACGAAATCGAAGAATTTGAAGAAATGTATAATATGTCGGCAGTAAGGACCGTAAAATTCATTTTATATTTTATCAGTGCCGTTTGTCTTATCTACGGCGGCTACGTATTATGTGCGCTTAAACTTTCGCATTGGTTCAATTTCGCATTTTTGATCGTCGGCGTCGCTTTGGCGCTGTTCGCGTTCTTTCTTGAACGTTTTATGTTCTTTTCACCCGCTGTCAAGGCGATATTCTATTGCGCCGTGGGAATACTTCTCATTAACTTCATCGTTTTTGAGATCGCGGCAATAAGCCACGACTATAAGCCGCAAAACGGCGCCGAATGGATAGTTTTGCTGGGCGCAAAGGTCGACGGCGAAAAGCCCTCTGCCGAATTTATGTCGCGAATCAAAGCGACGGCTGATTATGCAAAGAAAAATCCCGATGCGAAGATCATCGTTTGCGGCGGCAAGGGCAAAGACGAAAACATCTCCGAGGCAGATGCGGCGAAAAACGAGCTTATTTTGCTGGGCATCGAAAAGGAACGCATCCTTACCGACGATAAAAGCGACAACACCAAGAAAAATTTGAAAAACGCAAAGGCGATCATTGAAAATATGGGCTCTTCTGTCAGCACAAAGGTCGCTATCGTGTCTTCGCGCTATCATCTTTTCCGAGCGGACAAGTATTCGAATTCACTCGGCTATTCAAACGTCACCTATTGCGGCGCGACGGGATTTTTACCGCTTGTTCCGTTTAACTATTGCCGCGAATATGCGGCTTACGTAAGGCTGCTTTTCGATTTATAAAACAAGAAAGGGGTTGTTAAAAAAGTCATCGGACTTTTTTAACAACCCCGTCGAATTTGACTCGGCGGCTTGAACAGCCGCCGTTTTTGCTTTGAAAAAGAGCAAATCGGGTGTTTTTAAGGCAAAAACCGTCAAATGTCGCGGCGATT
>JAGAFQ010000061.1 GCA_017612495.1 Clostridia bacterium | reverse complement strand
GGCGAAAATCGAGAAAATCGCTTGAAATAAGCTCGAATTTTATATCGCTGTATTCATATACCGCAGGCAAATTGTAAGATCCGTGTATGTGCCCGAAAAAGCATCTTTTGACTCCGCCGCGATATAATTCGTATATCAGCTCATCGCAGCAATAATCTTTGAAATAGGGAGGGAAGTGCATAAATGCCATTATCTCCCGCGGATTTTGAGAATCGGCTTCCGAAAGCGTTTTTGCGGCATCAAGGCTCATTTTGAGTCTTATGGCCTCGCGTGCGACTATCTTCTTGTTATCGGCACCGCGAGAGCATTTTGCGTTCTGCATATCGGGATACCATCCGCGCGAGCCGCACACGATGAAATCTTCGACTGCCGCGGCATCGTTTTGCAAAAAGCATATCGAATCAAAAGCGTGCTCTTTCTGCCAATTTGTAAGCTTGTTTTTGGTTGACCACCAAAAATCGTGGTTGCCTCTCAATATTATTTTTTTGCCGTTGAGCTTTTCGATGAACTCAAAATCCTTTGTCGCTTCTTCGGTCGACATAGCCCACGACACGTCGCCCGGAATGATAACGGTATCGTTTTCGGCAACGGCCTCATTCCAGCGCTCAAAAATCTTTTGCTGATACATATCCCATCTTGAGCCGAAAATATCCATCGGCTTATCGACCGCCAAAGACAGGTGCAGATCAGCCATTACAAATACACTCAATTTTACCTCACATATTTTATGAATAATCGTTTTGAAAAATCACATACTAACGTCGTAACAAAAATAAAAGGAGAAAAAATATGAATTACAAAGATTGCGATTGCGGATGCAAAAAAACAAACTCTCACAAGCATTTGAGCGGGATCGGATGCGACGTCAAAAACTGCGTTCACCACGACGGCGATCACTATTGCTGCGCCGATAAGATCAACGTGGGACCGAGCTTTGCCACGTCATGCACCGACACCGTTTGTGCGACTTTCAAGCAAAAGGAAAGTTAAATTAGAGGACACGAAAGTGTCCTCTTTTTTATGCTTTTATTTTTGATAAAGTTGTTTCTTTCATCTGATCGGGGTCTATTGCGTCCGAAAAACGCACCTTCTTTGAAGAGAGTGACGCAATGGGCCCCGGAATTTCGGCTCCGGTGTGCAAAGAGAGCGCGTCTATAGCCTCAAAGTCGTTTGAAAAATCGGTATGACCGAGACAGCGGCAAACGTCTGCGGCAAACTTGAAAGGACTTGCGGTCGAAGCGACTACGATCTTTTCATTTGCCTTTTTGAGCTTCTTTGCGCAGAAAATGCCGACTGCGGTATGCGGATCGCAAAGATAGCCGTATTTTTCAAAGGTCTCTTTTATCGTCTTTTTGCAGTCGTTTTCCGATGCAAATTCGCCGACAAAGGTTTTTTCTATCTTTTCCATTACATCGCTTGATACGGTATATTTGCCGTCTTGCGCGAGCGATCTCATATATTCGGCGGTCTTATCGCATCCCGCACAAAGATATAAGAGCCTTTCAAGGTTGCTTGAAATGAGAATATCCATTGACGGCGACATTGTAGTATGGAAAGTTCTGTTTTTGTCGTAAGTGCCGGTCTTTAAGAAATCGGTCAAGACGTTGTTCGTGTTTGAAGCGCAGATAAGGCGCGAAACGGGCAAGCCCATTTCTTTTGCGATATAGGCGGCGAGAATGTTGCCGAAGTTGCCCGTAGGTACGGCAAAGGAGATTTTGTCTCCGTTTTTGATATCGCCCGTCTTTATAAGATCGCAGTATGCAGAAACGTAATAGACTATCTGCGGCACGAGTCTGCCCCAGTTGATGGAGTTGGCAGACGAGAAGAAATAGCCTTTTTCGTTCAGTCTTCTTTGCGCATCGGGATCGGAGAAGATCTTTTTGACTCCGCTCTGCGCATCGTCAAAGTTGCCGTGTACGGCGCAGACCTCAACGTTTTCGCCCTCCTGCGTTGCCATCTGTTTCTTTTGAACTGCGCTGACACCGTCAGAGGGGTAATAGACCATTATCTTTACCTTATCGACGTCGCGGTAGCCCTCAAGTGCCGCCTTGCCCGTATCGCCGGATGTGGCGACAAGAATGAATGCCGTTTTCGGCTCGTTCGTTATTTTGAGAGCTGCCGATAAAAGCTTCGGCATTATTTGAAGCGCTTCATCCTTGAAAGCGCAGGTAGGGCCGTGCCAGAGTTCAAGTGAATAAAGATCGTTGCAAACCTTTTTTATCGGTGCGGCGCCTTTTTCAAACGTCTTTTCGGAATATGCGTCAAGGCAGGCTTTTTTGAGCACGTCGCCCGGATAGTCCGTCAAAAACTTCGATAAGATCTCAAACGCCCGTTCGGGATATGAAAGGGGAATGTATTTTTCGATCTCCTCTTTTGAGAGTTTCGGGAATTCAAGCGGCATAAAAAGTCCGCCGTCGGGGGCAAGTCCGCGCTTTATCGCGTCGGCGGAGCCGATGGCATTTTCGCTTGTGATCATTCCTCTTGTGCTGATGTATTTCATAACTACGGTCATTGCTTTCGCACAAGCGAAAGCTTCCTTTCTTTTATTCGGGTTATAGTGAAGCGGCATTTAAACCGCAAATTTACTTCTCATTCAGTATTTTCTGTATGAATAGGGTGTGCTCTGATATCCGAAAGCATTTTCATAGTGCTTTATTTCGGGCGGATCTGATAAAGTTATTTCTATAACGTCTATTCTGCACGGACCGTTTTGCGCGTGCTGATACAGGTATGTATTGACCGCCGATATAAAGGCGCTTTTCTTTTTTGCGTCAACGGCAAATTTTCCGCTGCCAAATTTTTGTATCGATCTGCCGTTTCTTGTTTTGACCTCAACGAAAACGAGCGTTTTATCGCTCTTTGCGATGATATCTATTTCGCCGTGTCCTGCACGGTAGTTGCGGTCGACGATCGAATATTTTTTCTTTTTGAGAAAATCTACGGCGAGATTTTCGCCCGTGTTTCAGATAGATGTGGTATTCAAAATATCACTCCTTGTCAAGAAAACCCAAAAATGACCTTCTGTATTCGGGCAATACGCCGTATTTTTTTACCGCTTCCATGTGCGCCTTTGTGGGATATCCCTTGTGAGCGGCAAAACCGTATTCGGGGTGTAGTTTGTCAAGTTCGATAAGCATTCTGTCACGTGTCACCTTTGCAAGAATGGATGCCGCGGCAATAGACGGTGATTTAGCATCTCCCTTGACAAGAGTCATATTCGGTATATCGAAGCCGCGCGAAACGTTGCCGTCTATAAGGATGAAATCGGGGCTTGGGTCTATGTTTGCGACGGCGCGCCGCATAGCGAGCATTGATGCGTTGAGTATGTTTATTTCGTCTATTTCTTCGTTTGTCGCCATACCTATGCCGAAAGCCACGGCTTTTTCGATTATTTCATCAAAGAGCTTTTCGCGCTTCTTTTCGCTGAGTTTTTTTGAATCGTTCAGTCCCTCGATCATGCAGCCGACGGGAAGTATCACCGCTCCTGCGACGACGGGACCGACAAGAGGACCTCGTCCGGCTTCGTCGGTGCCGCAGATGCGCACATATCCTTTTTGGCTCAACTCTTCTTCATAAGTCCATGAAAGTTCGTTCATTTCGGCACCTCGAGCGAGATCTTTCCGATTTTGGCGGAGCGGTATTCGTCAATAAGCATATTCGAAACACGCTCGGTGTCGATCTCGCCGCCTTTTATGATACAGCCGCGCTTTTTTGCGATAAGTGTGAGCATATCATATCCGTCAAGCGGAGATATATCTTCTTTTATCGTTTTATATCTCTGACATAGTAAATCGGGATACAGCTCTTTTAGCCTCGTCAAAAGAACTGCGGCTATTCTTTCGTTGTCGAGAATATCGTCTTTTATGGCGCCGGTTATTGCCAGATTTTCGCCGACGCGCTGATCTTCGAATTTCGGCCAGAGAACGCCGGGCATATCCAAAAGGTCAATGCCGATGGTCGTTGTCACCCACTGCTTTGTCAGAGTGACGCCGGGGCGGTTTTCGACCTTTGCTTTTTTGTTTTGTGATATTTTATTGATAAGGGAAGACTTTCCCACGTTCGGTATTCCGAGGATCATTGCTTTTACAGTCCTGCCGCTCATACCTTTTTGCTCGAATTTTTCAAGCAGGGGAGAAAGAATTTCTTTTACCGACTGCGATATTTGACTGACGCCTTTGCCTGAAAGGCAATCGCACTTTAAGCAAAACTCACCGTCTTGTGTGAATTTCTTTTGCCACATATCGGTTATTGCGTCATCGGCGAGCGAGCATTTGTTGAGGACCGTCAAACGCGGCTTTTGCGCCGTCAGCTTTTTGATTTCGGGATTTCTTGAGCTGTAAGGTATTCTTGCGTCTAAAAGTTCGATTATGATATCGACGTTTGAAAGGTTTTCCGATATCAATCGGCGGGTCTTTGCCATGTGACCGGGAAACCATTGAATAATTTCTGACGGCATATCTTTAAGCCTTTCTTATAGTTCAGAGAATTATGGGTTGTGTCCAGGCGATGCTGCCGCACTCGTGAGTGCAGACCGCTCTTACATAGGCGGCGCCTTCGGGGATTTTATGTTTTGCAAAGGTTATGGGGGCGTGCAGTGGACCCTCATAGAGCTTTGAATCCATATCGGTCATTATGAAGACGGAACGGCATTTTGAGCAGTCAAGTACTGCGAAGCCCTCTTCGTCAATGTAGAAATTGTTTATCTCAACGGGATCTTTTCCGTCTTTTGCATAAGAAGAATAGAACGCACCGCGCATCAAAGCATCGATTATTGATGCGTTTGTCAGCTTGTCGGTCTTGATGACGACAGAGCCCTCGAAAGCGGCGGCAAGGTTGTGTGTATTGTCTGCGGCATAGCAAAACGTCTTGGGAGATAACGAGCACATCTGATCGAAATAGATGTCGGCAAAGCCGTTCTTTTCGGTCTTTTCGTGCATCGCATCGAATATTTCGATACCCTCGAAATTAACGTTTTCCAAAAGCGCGTTTATATCTGTTCCGCTCGATGCGGGATGAGCGTATATCGCAATATTCCCGTTATCGTGTATATCCTTGACGATCTCATAAACGGGAGTGTTATAGCGCATATCGGCGGCAATGGTCTTGCCGTCTTTATATTTTGTCGTATCGGGATCTCCTATTGCCAATACGTGGTGAAAACCGTTTTTGTAGCAGCCTATCTCGCATCCGCCGAGCAATTTGAAAGAATCGGTCGAAAACTCGTTTTTCAAAGTGTAAAAATTGTGGTCGGTTATCGCCAGAAAAGAATAGCCTTTCTCCTTATAACGAAGAACTGTGTCTTCGAGCGAGTCGTGACCGTCAGATAAATTTGTGTGCGCATGTATATTTCCGCGGTAGAAATTGCCCTCGGTGGGCATAGTGAATTTTAACATTTATAAGTCCTCGCTTTATTTAACTGCACCGATTTTAGAAAGAGGTGTCAATCTGAATATGACTTTGCCGAGCACGAAGCGCTCGTCAACGGGTCCTATCTCTCTTGAACGGCTGTCCGATGAATGGTTTCTGTTATCGCCCATGCAAAAGAGCATACCGTCAGGTACTGTATAGGGGTAGTCAAGATATCCCGGGTTATACATATATCCGCCCTCGAAATTGACGTAGCTCTCGTCAAGCTTTTCACCGTCAACGCTGACAGTCCAGGTGCGAAAATCGATATCCACCGTCTGACCTGCCTTTGCTATAACTCTTTTTACTATCGGCTCCTTAAAGTAACTTGTCGGTGACTGAAAGACGATGACGTCATTGTTTTTCGGCGTATAGCCGAGGTCTGAAACTATGAGCATTTCACCTTCGATAAGCGTCTTTTCCATAGAGGGGCCGTCAACGACCGCCAGGCGCGCGATGAACGTAAAAAGCAAAATGACGAACGAGAGGGAAAAGATCAACACCTCGACCCAATCGACAACGTTCAAAAAGAACGGGTTCAGACGGGGTATTTTATATTGTTGTTTACCGCTTGTCATATAATCACTCCTTTTCGATGACCTGACTCAAAAGATCATATCCGCAGGGCAGATATGAATTCTTATCTTCGGCAGTCTGCTCGGTGAATGTGTCAACGCCGTTATATTTGCGGCGGCTGTCATAGATGAAATAGGGAACGGGCTCGCTTGAATGCGTGCGGAGCTTGAGCGGCGTCGGGTGGTCGGGCAAAAAGACTATCTTGAAATCTTCGCCGCTGTTTTTAAGATGCTCATATACGGGTTTTAGTATGTCGGAATCTATCTTTTCTATCGATAAGACCTTGTTTTCGATCTCGGCTCTGTGACCGCACTCGTCCGGCGCTTCAACGTGAATGAACACAAAATCATATCCGTTTTTGAGCGCATTTATCGCCGCATCAGCTTTGCCGCGGAAATTGGTGTTGATATTTCCCGTTGCGCCGCAAACGTCAATGCTCGTCATTCCTGCGCAAATGCCGATGCCTTTGATAAGGTCAACGGCTGAAATGACCGCGCCGCGAATGCCCCATTTGTCTTCAAAAGAGGGCAGAGCCGGCTTCTTTCCGGGTGACCAGAGCCAAATGGTATTGGCGGGCTTTTTGCCTGCTTTTTTTCTCGCAAGATTGACGGGATGCTTTGACAATATCTCGTAACTGCGCTTCATCATATCAATGAAAACATCTTTGTCTTTACCGCTCGGCAGATAATCGCCGATCCGTTTGCCGATTATGTCGTGCGGACGCATGAATTCGCACATCGGCGCGTTTTCCCACAAAAGGCAGTGGCGGTAGCTGACGCCCGGATAAAAGCGGCGGAATTCGTTGCCGAGCTCTTTATCTATGGCTAAAACCAGCTCGCTTGCTTCTGCCGTGCTTATTTCATCGGCGCTGTGATCGACCATTATCTTGTCTTCATAATTCGCCTCGTCTTCGCTTATCGTTACGACGTTGCAGCGAAAAGCGGTGTCGCACTCACCCATTTTGAGTCCCATACTGACTGCTTCAAGCGGCGAGCGTCCTTTTGAATAGACCTTCGGGTCATAAGATAAGATCGCAAGATTTGCGGTGTCGCTTTCGGGCACCATGCCGATGGGCACGTTCAAAACCGTTCCGACCTTGGCAGATCTTGCCAAAAAGTCGGCGCAGGGCTTTTTTGCACATTCCATCGGAGTTTTATTTGAGAGTTGAGGCACTTTGTAGTCCGCCATGCCGTCAGCGATTAAAACGACGTATTTCATTTAGGCACTTCCCAAAAACAATATTTTGTTTATTATATCATATATCCCGCGAATAAACAATAGAGTAAGATAGAAAAAATGTGCAAAAATGTGAGCAGATTTGCAAGAAATTACTTGAAAACCGATGTTTAATATGGTATAATAACACAATAGATAAGTGTAGACTATTTTTGAAACGGAGCGATAGCAATGAACAGAGATCTCGATGCAAGCATAGCTGTAAAATACATAAACGTCCCCGAAATTTTCGGCGAGAACGTTTTTTCAGACTCTGTTATGCGACAGCGACTCCCCGAAAACGTATATATTTCACTCAAAAACACCATCGATACGATGGGAGATCTTGACCCCGAGATCGCAAACTGCATAGCGGGAGCCATGAGAGATTGGGCGCTCGAAAAGGGCGCTACGCATTTCACTCACTGGTTTCAGCCCATGACGGGCGTTACCGCCGAAAAACACGATTCGTTTTTGACGATAACAAAAGATAAACGTGCGCTGATGGAGCTTTCGGGCAAGGAACTCATCAAGGGCGAAACAGACGCATCGAGTTTTCCGTCGGGCGGCTTGCGCACCACCTTCGAGGCGCGCGGCTATACCGCTTGGGACTGCACCTCTCCCGCCTTTGTCAAAGACGGCTCGCTCTATATTCCCACCGTCTTTTGCTCTTATACGGGCGAGGCACTTGACGAAAAAACTCCGCTTTTGCGTTCCGAGGCGGCAATAAACAAGCATGCGCTTCGTTTGCTCCGCCATTTTTCCGATAACGACACCGCGCGTGTTTCATCCGAGGTCGGCCCCGAGCAGGAATATTTCTTGATCGACCGCGAATACTATAACAAGCGCACCGATCTTATGGTCTGCGGCAGAACTCTCTTCGGCAAAAACCCTGTAAAACTGCAGGAGCTTGATGACCACTATTATGCGCGTCTCAAACTCCGTGTTTCGGCATTTATGAGAGATCTTGACGAGGAACTATGGAAGCTCGGCATCACCGCCAAGACCAAGCACCACGAAGCGGCGCCGGCTCAACATGAGCTTGCCACTATTTATACATCGACGAACATCGCCTGCGACCACAATCAGCTCACGATGGAGATAATGAAAAAGGTCGCCAAAGTTCACGGCTTTGCCTGCCTTTTGCACGAAAAACCTTTTTCGGGCGTCAACGGAAGCGGCAAACATATAAATTGGTCGCTTTCGACCGATACGGGCAAGAATTTGTTCAATCCCGGCACGACTCCGCAGGAGAATACGCTTTTTCTGCTTTTGGTCACCGCCGTGATAAAAGCGATCGATGAGAACGCAGGCTTTTTGCGTTGCTCAATGGCAACGTCTTCAAACGATTGCCGCCTGGGCGCAAGTGAAGCGCCTCCCGCAATCTTGTCGGTATATCTCGGCAGCGAACTTGAAGATATTCTTTTCTCGATGATCGAAAAAAGAGATGACAGCATTTTGCCCGATTCCGATTCCGATATGCTCCACATCCCGTTCATTCCTAATTTCAAACGCGACACGACCGACAGAAACAGAACGTCTCCCGTCGCTTTTACAGGCAATAAGTTCGAGTTTCGTATGTGCGGCTCACTTTCGTCAATCGCACGTCCGTGCGCGGCGATAAATGCCATTATCGCAAACGAATTCGACAACATTGCCACACTGCTTGACGGTGTTTTGCCAAATCAAAAAGAGGCGACCGTCAAAAAATATATTTATGATTCTTTGCGCGCACACAAGCGCATAATATACAGCGGCAACAACTACGCCGACGAGTGGAAAGCGGAAGCTCATCGCCGCGGTTTGCCGAATTATCCCGATACCGTTTCGGCGATACCGTCGTTTTCGGAAGAGAAGACCGTATCAATGCTTGAGCGCATGCATATACTCAACCGTATCGAATGCGATTCGCGTGTTGAAACGATGTATGAAAACTATGCAAAGAGCGTCAATATTGAAGCACAGCTTATGATCGAAATGGCTTCGCGCCAGATCATTCCGTCAGCGCTTTCGTATGTTGCCTCTTTGGCGAGCGCCGCAAAGGATCTTAACGCCATAGTCCTTGACTCTTCGCCTTTTGTCGAAGAGATCACGAAGATCACACCTCTTGTGAAAGAGGCAAAGATGCAGATCGAGCTTTTGCAAAAAGAGCACGACCAATCCGGCAGGATCGAGAAGATCGCCGACAGAGCGGCATTTTTCCGCGATTCCGTCTTAACGACGATGGCAAAGCTTCGCGAAGCTTGCGACAAGCTCGAAGCGCTTATCCCTCAAGACAGATACTCGTTGCCGTCATATTTCGATATGATGTACAGAGTATGATCACGCATTAACAAAACATCGGAGGTTCATTTTGATTATTCAACTCGAAGAAGCCATAAGCAAACTCGGTGAACTCAGCGGCTTGTTAAAAGAACTCGGCTCCGCTTTGAAAATCGAACATTTAAAAGAAGAAGCGAAGACCATTGAAGAAAAAACTTTTGCGCCCGATTTCTGGCAGGATCAGGAAAATTCAAGCAAAGTTTTGCAGCAGTTAAAACAAATCAAAGACCGCATCGAAGACTATGAAAAACTCTGCGCGCGCGCAGAAGACACTTTGATGCTTGCTCAAATGGCAAATGAAGAAAACGATGAGAGCATGGTCGAGGAGATCGAAAACGACGTTCGGCGTCTTTTCAAATATGAAGAAAGAATGCGCACATCGGTATTGCTTTCGGGCGAATACGATCATTTGAGCGCCATCGTTTCATTCCACCCGGGTGCCGGCGGCACCGAAGCGCAGGATTGGGCTTCGATGCTTTACCGTCTTTATAACCGCTGGGCTGAAAATCACAACTACAAAGTCAAGCTCGTCGATTGGCTCGACGGCGATGAAGCCGGACTCAAGAGTGCCACGATCTTGGTTGAGGGCAAAGATGCCTACGGCTACTTGAAGAGTGAAAACGGTGTTCACCGCCTCGTCAGAGTATCGCCTTTCGACTCATCGGGCAGAAGACATACGTCGTTTGCTTCCGTTGAGGTCATACCCGAACTTGACGACAATTCAAACATCGAGATCAAAGACGAAGACCTTGAAATAACCGCTCACCGTTCAAGCGGCGCGGGCGGTCAGCATATCAACAAGACCGACTCGGCGATAAGAATAGTTCACAAGCCCACGGGCATAGTCGTCGGATGTCAGACCGAGCGCTCACAGCTTCAGAATAAAGAGACAGCACTTAAAATGCTGAAATCAAAACTCGTCGAGATCAAGGAACGCGAGAACCTTGAAAGGATCGACGATATCAAGGGTGAAAAGACAAATATCGAATGGGGCGCACAGATACGCTCATACGTATTTATGCCGTATACGCTCGTCAAAGACAACCGCACGGGCTATGAAGACGGCAACATAAGCGCAGTTATGGACGGCGAGATAGATGAGTTCATAAATGCATATTTGAAATCAAAAGCGAAATAATTATATAAAAGGAGTAAAGATTATGAAATTCAACAAAAAAACGAAATTCACGGTTGCGATATCTCTTATTGTTCAATCTATCTCTTTTGTGATCATGTTTTTCATCCTTGCAGGCAAGAAAAAGAGTTTTGCAAAGGCTTTCTTGGCTATGGCGAGTGTCGGCGGAATTGCCGGAACCGCATTCCTTTGCAGTTATCTTAAAGAAGACAGAGACGATATGCGTCTTGATGAGGACGACTTCGTATTTGATGAAATCGACTGTTTCGGTGACGATTCAGATTGCCTTGATGAATGTGATTGTGCTGACTGCGGCGACGGCGAAGCGAGCGCCGCCGAATAATATATTCGCAAAGAAATTTTGTAATAATCAAAAAAGTACGGATAGTGCATCGCATCTTGAAATGCACTGTCCGTATTTTTTATTCTGTAAATAATAAAAAACTATTGACGAATTTTAATAAATGTTGTATGATATCATTAATTTATAAATTTCGGAGATATTTATGTCAAATTCCGTTCTTGCAAGCATTAAAAAAGACAGTATAAGAAGAATATTCGCTTCGATTTGCAGTTTGGGCAAAACGAGCCGCGCCGCAATAGCCACATCGACCGATTTGAGTCTTATGACGGTCGGCAAGGTCGTCGATGAGTTTTTGGAGCTTGACGTGGTTTGCGAACAAAAAGAAATAAAGAGCGTTGCCGGCAGAAAAGCAGGGCTCGTTGAACTCAACAAAAATAAGTTCGCTCTTGTTATCGACCTGACCGATAAGAACTTTAAGATGGCAGTCCTCGATTCCGCGCTCAATACCACAGACACACTTGAATACGAATACAACAACGACTGCTATTGCGAAGAGAATTTCTGCATTTTTATGAAAAACGTCAAGATATTCACTTTGCGAAACGTCGATATGAAGAATTGTATGGGCGTCGGTCTGCTCGTGCCGGGAGAGTATCTTGAAGAAGAGGATAAGACCGAAAGCTTCAGTTTTCCCGAGCTTTCCGGAGTTAAGATAAAGAAGACGGCAGAGGAAATACTCAAATGCGACGTTTGCTTTGTCAAAAATAATATCCGTTCGGCGGCAAAGTCGAATGCACTTGAATTCGATAACTACCGCGATATTGCCATATCCTATATACATATAGATTCGCTCATCAGCGGCGCATACCTCTGCGGCGGCGAATTTGTGGGCAGCAACGTTGCTACCGCGGGCACTTTCGGCAGATGCGCCTGCTCCGATAACAAGCCGCTCAATTCCATTTTTTCTGATAAAAAATCGACCGCAAAGGCAGTAGATGAACTTGCAAAGATAATTTACAATCTGTTTTGGACCGTATCGCCCGACGTTGTTATCGTCGATAACAAACGTCCTTATTCGGGCAGTATATCCGATGACCTCAAAAAGAGCCTATATTGCCTTTTGCCGATAGGAAACTATAAGCTGCCCGATATAGTCGAAGCAAACGCCGAGATCAAGCATTCGCATCGCGGAATGGCAAGGGATATAAGAGAGCATTGGCTCGATTCGCTGATAATGTAACAAAAAGCCGTATGGAAAACCATACGGCTTTTATTATCAATATATGCCTTTTTGCGTGCATTCAAGTAAGAACTTCTTAACTTCTTCTTTGTCTTCACGATATGTAACGCCATACCATTTTGCCGAGGTCTTCAAAACCCTAACGTCGCAAAGCTTTGCTTTCAACAGATCCTTGACGTGCATGGGAAGCAGATATTCGGCTTTGATATTTTCATAGTTATTATTGAGAAAAGGCGGAAAATCACGGCGAAGCGTATCAAAGATTTCGGGAGTGAATCCCCAGAAATTCATTGATACATAAGAGTCTTTATCAAGCGGATTCCAGACGTCGTTTTCAAAATACTCGATATCGTTGCCGTTTTTTTGGATCTTCGTTCTTTCGTCAACGTCGTCAAGATAGCCGTCATGCGATACCTTGCAAACTCCGCGCGCAACGCTGCCGTTGTCGCTCAGCGTTTTTGTGAGCTCGTATGAGACCATCGCATAATGCTTTTTGTCAGCCGACGTTTTTGCGGTCTTCAAAAATTCAGCGATCTTTTCAAATGCCTCTCTGCCGTAAAAGTCATCGGCATTGATAACGGCAAAATTCTCTTTGACCGCATCTTCGCAGCACAGAAGCGCGTGAGCCGTTCCGAGCGGCTTTTGTCTTTCGGGATTAACACGGCATCCCGACGGTATTTTCACATCGAGCCCCTGGAAAACGTAATCGACGTTTATTTTGTTCTCAAAACGTTTTCCGATGGTGCTGCGAAAATCTTCGAGATTTTCTTTTTTGATTATGAATACGACCTTGTCAAAACCGCTTTTGATCGCATCGCTTATTGAATAGTCGATGATGAATTCACCGTTCGGACCTATCGGGTCGATCTGCTTTAAGCCTCCGTAACGGCTGCCCATTCCTGCTGCTAAAACTACAAGAGTCATATAAACCTCCTAAAATTATTCGCAAATTACACTATTATTATAACGCATTGTATTTGACATTTCAATACATTTTCGATAAGATGGAATAAAGGAGGGGATTTTTGTGGCTGATTTCATAAATGCGAACAGATTTTGCTTTATGGCAGTATTTTTTATTGTCGGCATATCGGTCTCGTTTTTCGTGCCGACGCGGCTTTTATATATTTTACTTGCCGTTTTCGCTTTTATGGCAGTCGTTTCGCTTTTCCTCTTTAAGAAAAATCAAGGTCTTTCGGTCATTTATCTGTGCCTTTTCGCCCTCTTTATATCTTTTCTCGAAATGTCTTTGTTCTGCACGTTTTATGTCGATAAAACAAAGGCTTATGAAAATCAAAGCGGAAAAATAAGTGTTATTGCAAGAGACGTGATATATGCAGGTGAGCACGGCTCGGAGTTTTTAACGGACGTTGTATCGTTTGACGGCAAGAAGGTCTCTTTTCGCGCTGTTATCTCGTGCGATATCGAGTATTCGCCCGAAAACGGAGATATGCTTAGCTGCGTCGGCAAGTTCGTTTCAGTAAAAGAGGATTTTACAAGCGATTTTTCTTTATACAAGGATAGGTGCTTTATCGGTTTTGAATGTGCGTCGGTATCTTATATCGGCAAAGATGACGGATTTATGTCGAAAATATCCGATATAAGAAGATTTTTTGAAAATCGGCTTGAATATTTTTGCTCCGCCGAGGGAGCAGCGCTTTCAAAGGCGCTCTTGCTCGGCGATAAGTCAGCTGTACCGCCGCAGATAAAGCGCGACTTTACATATATCGGCGCATCTCACATATTGGCAATAAGCGGTATGCACTTATCTGTGATAATGGGCATTATAGCTCTTGTTTTGCGTTCATTCGGATTTTCAAAGAAAACAGTCGCTCTCCTGTCTTTTCCCATTGTCGCCTTTTACGCGCTCGTAAGCGGGCTTTCGGGCTCCGTTATGCGTGCATCGATAATGATATTGCTCACATCCTTGGCGTTTCTCATCGGCAAAGAGAGGGATTTGAAGATATCACTTTTCTTCGCCGTTGCCGCAGTCATTTTCTTTTCGCCCACTTCCGTTTTCGATATCGGTCTTATACTTTCGTTTTTATCGACTCTCGGCATAGTTTTGATATCATCGCCCGTTTATAAATATCTTTCGGTCATCGAAAGCAAAGCCATAAAGATTTTGCTGCCGATAATTTCATCCGTTTTGACAAGCATTTGCGCCGTTATGTTTTCATTTCCCGCTTTGTGGTTTTTCTTCGGCAGAATGTCGCTTTTGTCGGTAATATCTTCGCTCATTTTGACACTCCCCGTTGAAATTTTGCTTGTCATATCATTTTTACTGCTCATCCTTGCCGATGTGCCCATTTTAGGGGCTTTTCTTTCATCGGGCGTCGTTCGGTTTTCAAATCTTGTTTTCGGCGCGGCGTCTTTGATAGCAAAAATACCGCACGCCTTTTTGCCGCTTACGGGAATTTTCGGCATTTTGACCGTGTCTCTTTTCATTATTTTCGGTGTCGCTTTCTTTTTCCTCTTCAAAAGAAAGATAAAGTATGCCGCTCACGCTGCGTTCGTTTTGGCTGTCATCGCCGTATTTGCGATTTATAATGTTTATTTATCTGATTCCGATCCGAAAACCGTATATATAAATCAAGACGGCAACGAGGCGTTCGTTATTATGTCAAAGCATTCGTGTGCGCTTTGCGATGTATCCGGCGGCACGAAGAACATCTTCTATTCCGCGCAGGATCTGATAAATTCAGCATACAGGACCAATATCGATACGTATATTATGACGTACTATAAAACGGCGCATATAAATTCTCTTGAAAACCTGCTTGATAAAATGTACGTCAAAAACGTAATACTGCCGCTACCTCTGACGCCATCCGAAGAGAACGTATATTCGCAAATTGAAGATTTGTGCAAATCGCGAAATGTCAATTTCACTTCGATAGATCCAAACGAGTATTTTAATTTTGACGGAGTAAGCTTTGAATATCTTACACGCGATTTGATAGATCCATATAAAACTCCCGCTTTGTCATTCAAAATCGAATGCGGCGATAAAAAGACGGTCTATGTAAGCAGAGGCGCATTTCTGACAGACAATGCCGATGCCGTCTCCATGGCTGTTGCATATTGCGATTATGCCGTTTTCGGCATACACGGACCCTCGATAAAATTCAACTGCGCAGAATATCTCTATGACACCGACGATGCGACCGTCATCGCCGACGATTACGATTTGTTTTATACAAGCGGACTTGAAGATCTGTTTTATAAAAACGTATTTGTGAACAACTCGACATTCACATTTTGACCTTGATCGGCATAAAAGCAACACTTTTGAGCAAAATATTTTAAAAGTATGAGCAGAAAAGAGTGTGTTTTATGTCGATTTTTCTTTTGCAAAACCGTTTTTCCGAAATTATGCGTGACTTTAAGAGAATGTGTAAACGTATTGTCCTTTTTGGCGCAAAAAGCGACAACGATATAGTGTTTTGCAGAATTTATGACTTTTTTCAAAAAGATAAAAAATCGCTTATGAGTCTTATTCGGAGTGCTGATTTTAACTTATCGCGCAGATCCCGTCAGCGCTTTATATACGTTTATTCGCATTTGCCTGCCGATAAAGCGTCTTTCTTTGAGTTCATAAACGGCATATCGCAAAATGAAAGGCTTTCTACAAAAGAGGCGATGGATATTATCTCATATATAAAGATCGCGCTTTATATAAAGATCCACTCGGATATGTTTTTGAAAAAAGAGCCGTTTGATCTTTCAAAGGTCTTTGCTTTATTATATACGCTTTCAACGATAGATAAAGACGAATATCTGGCGCTTTGCTCTTATTCAGAAAAAGTACTTTTGCAGGATGAGACCTATGTGCAAAGCGATACCGTATCAAAAGAGGCATACAGAGCTTATCTTTTTCGGCTTTCAAAACGATACCGTCTATTTGAATGCGATGCCGCCGACCTTTTGAAATCGACCGGAAACGTTTGCGAAAAACTGTATAACAGACCGTCTGCTCTTTTGAAAGTGCTTTGCCTTGCCATCCCTTTTATTGCGGCAGCCGCTTTGGAGTGGCTCTTATATTTTGTGACCAAAGACATATTATCCGCTTTTGTCGTCATCTTTGACGTTTTTGCATTTTTTGTTTTTTACGAGACGGGCAAATATATAAGCGCCGATATCATATCAAAATTCGTGCCGTCATATCCTCCCATGCGAAAAAGCCCCGATTATATCGATAAAACCGTTTCGACGTTATGTGTCGTTACGACTGTATTATCGAAGAATAATGAAAAGCTTTTTGAAAAAATCGAAAACTATTATCTTGCGAACAAGAATGAAAACGTTGTTTTCGGCGTTTTGGGCGATCTTCGCATGAGCAGATCAAAAGATGAAAACGAAGATACCGCGGTGATTTCTGATGCCAAAGAGCGCCTTTATGCGCTTAAAGCGAAATACGGCGACAGATTCTGCCTTTTTATTCGTCCGAGAACTTTTGCCATAAGCGAGAGGGCATATATGGGATATGAGCGAAAAAGGGGAGCGCTCATTGACCTTGTGAAATATATCAAGACCCGCCAAAACAATTTTGCAGAACTTAGCGTCCCGAAAGATTTTGCGTCTCCGAAATACGTTATAACGCTTGATTACGATACCGCCTTATCGAATGATGACTGTCAAAAAATGATTTTGACTGCCTCTCATCCGCAAAACAAACCCGTGATCGACGCCGAAAAAAAGCGAGTCGTAAAAGGCTACGGCATATTTGAGCCGCGCTGTGAGCCGATGTGTTCGTTTTCAGACACAACGAATTACGAAAGGCTTTATTCCTCGGTCGGCAGAGACCTCTATCCGTTTTGTTCGTTCGATCTGTATCACGATCTTTTTGATCACGGAATATATTGCGGAAAAGGCATATTCGACGTTGATGCTTATTTTGCCTGCGTTTGCGATACGTTCCCGAGCGGCAGGATATTGAGCCACGATCTGCTTGAAGGGCAAAGGCTCCGCAGCGCATATCTTTCCGATACCGTTCTTTACGATTCCGCGCCGAAAGATCCCATAGAAGATTATAAGCGGCGCCACCGTTGGGTGCGGGGCGACACTCAATCATTTTTATATATGCTTTCAAATATGAAGGAGTTTTCGTTTATAGATAAGTGGCAGATCTGCGATAATATGCAAAGAGCGCTTTTACCCGTGTTTTCGTTCATATCTCTTTTGCTTTCGCTGTTTTTTATAAAGCCGAATGTCATTTTGCCGCTTTTGTCTGTATTGCCGTATCTTTACTATCCGCTCAAATATTTGATAAGCGGTTTTTTGCGCGGTGATCTTAAAGTAAAACTGTATTCGAGTTACAGGACCGATTTTGAGAAAACGGTCGTCTTTGCAATAGCCGATCTTTCATTTTTGCCGTATAGCGCCTATATCTTTGCAAATGCCGTTATCAAAGCTATGGTAAGATATCTTATCACCCGAAAAAAGACGCTGGAATGGAATGTTTTTTCTTCATCGGGAAAAGAAGTGACACTCAAGTTTTCGCTTTTCAAAACGGCTTTTTGCGTTATTGCGGGCATTTTCTGCGTGTTATCCGAAAATATTATGGCAATACCGTTTTCGGTAATGTTCCTATCCGCCCCCGTGCTTTTATATGCGCTTTGCGCAAAATCGCAAAGCCCCGACACAGTCGCCGTCGATGCTTTCGCTCTTCGTAAATATGCCAAGGATATGTGGGGATTTTTTGAGGATTTCTTATCTGCCGAAAACGCTTATCTCATACCCGATAACGTTCAGTATTTTCCTCAAAAAAAGGTCGCGCTCAGGACCTCTCCGACAAATATGGGTCTTTGCCTTTTATCGATCCTCGGCGCAAGAGATCTTTCTTATATCGACTCATCCGAAATGTATGATAAGCTCACAAAGATCTTTGAGACGATAGCGGCTCTGCCGAAATACAAGGGCCATCTTTATAATTGGTATGACATAAAAAATAAGACGGTGCTGGGCAATGCCTACGTTTCAAGTGTCGACAGCGGAAACTTTTGTATTTATCTTGAAATACTGAAAGCGGGACTTGCCGAATACGTCAGCGAAGAACACCGCCTCTGCGACGTTATCAAAACGATAGACGACTATCTCAAATGCGTCTCTTTTTCCGATCTTTACGACTCAAAAAAGCAGGCTCTGTTCATAGGATTCAATGCGTCGAGCGGAGTCTATGACGGAGGGCATTATGATTTGTATATGTCCGAAGCAAGGCAGGTCGTTTTCTATGCGGTGGCAAGAGGCGATATCCCCGTCGCGGCATATAAGCTTTTAAGAGCTCCCGTATATAAGCCGCGCTGCGGAATAACGGCGCTTTCGTGGTCGGGCACGGCTTTTGAATATTTTATGCCGACGCTTATTATGCCCGTGTTCGATAATACTTTTGATTCAGAAGCGTTAAAGACCGTTGCCGCACTGCAATATAAAAAGGGAATGGACGTAGGCTGCGCTTATCTTTGCGGAAAATCGGAATGCGGCTATTTCGATTTTGACGGTGATATGAACTATCAATACCGCGCTGTTGGACAAGGTCTCCTTTCCTGCGATATTACGTCGTCACAAAACGTTTTTTCGCCTTATTCTTCGTTTTTGATGCTGAAATACAGCGAAAATGCGGGGGAAATCCTTTCGGAATTCGAAAAACTCGGCGCCTACGGCAAATACGGATTTTATGAGGCGGTCGATGCCGATTTTTCAAGAGTCGGCAAAGGATATGCGATAATCGAATCGTTCATGGCTCATCACGTCGGTATGTCGTTTGTTGCCTGCACGAATGCCATTTGCGGCGATATTTTTGTCAAGCGCTTTTTGAAAATTCCCATGTTCAATGCTTCAAAATCATTGCTTGCCGCAAAAATACCCGTAAATGAAAAGAGCTGCAAAAAGAACTTTTTCACTTTGACGAAACTGAAATTTGAAAAATCGGGGATTCTTCTTGAAAACGTCAAAAAGGCAGAAGCCGAAACGGTATATTCGCATATCATTTCAAACGGGAAAACAAAAGTCTTTTGCACGTCGCTCGGGCATATATTCGCTCAAAACGGAAACGTTTGCTTTTGCCCTGAATCAAATCATATACACGATAAAAAAGACGGCTTTAAGATCGTTTTGTGCATTGACGGCAAATGTATATCTCCGCAGATAAACATTTTTGACAAAGGCTTTCACTTTTTCGGACGCAATAAGGCTTATGCAGAATATATAATCAGCTATGAAAAAATCAAAGCGGTCTTGAAAGTGGGGCTCGATAAACGCACGTCTACCGTTATATTCGACTGCGAGGTCGAAGGTGAATACGGCTATGCCGATATGGCGCTTATGTTTACGCCGATTTCAACTTCCGATAAGGCATATAAAGCGCATCCCGCCTATGAAGATTTATTTTTGCAATGCGACAGCGGCGAGGGCTGCCTTGTCTTCAAAAAGCGCAGAAAAGAAGAGAACGATCTCGATATATACACCGCCGTCGCCTCGTCAAACCGAAAAATCGAATTCGAAAGCCGAAAAGAGTCTGTTTTGCCGTCGCTTTACGGAGCCGGTGATCTTTTGGCGGCGGCAGCGGCGGAATGTAAAAATACGACAGGTGCCTGCATACATCCGTTTTGCCTTGTGAAAAGCCGACTGCAAAGCGGAAAATGCAGGATGGCTGTATCTATGGATAACGACGGTTTTTGCGCAAAGGCGGCGGCGCAGCGCTGCGCTTTTTTCAAATCCGACGGCGACGACGTCGGCGATTTCACCACGGCGATCGAGGCTTATTCGGGTGCGGTCGGCGAAATTTGGGATCTTAAAAACGATATTTTGTCGCACATATATTTTCCCGATCTTAAATGTGGCAATTTGACGGGAAACGTTTACGCCAAAGAAACTCTTTGGAAATACGGCGTTTCCGGCGACAGACCCATAATTTTTGTCAAATGTTATGAAGATATAAAAGATACCGAGCATCTTTTGACCGCCAACGCAGAAAAACTTTTGCGTGTTTTCAAAGCACTCTTGATATCGGGCATTAAATGCGATTTTGTTTTTGCCTATGCCGATAACGGTGAATACCGAAACGTCATAAAGCAAAAACTTCAGACGCTCATTGCAAATCTCGGTCTTGGCGGACTTTTGTCAAACGGCATATATATTTGTCCCGATATTGCCGATGCCGAAACGTTTGATGCGGTATCGAACAAGACATTTGATTTGCAAAAGGGACTATCGATAGGCGAGTTTTGCGAAATCGAGGAATACAGCGGCAAAATGTTTGACAAGCCGGTCTTGCGGGGCGGAGAAATAGGGAAGTTCACAGAGAACGGATATACCGTTTCCGGCGACTTTGAAGTACCGATGTGCCATATACTTGCAAACCGTGTTTTCGGTACGCTCTTATCGGCTCATTCGCTCGGCTACACCTGGTTTCAAAATTCAAGAGAAAATAAGCTAACCCCGTGGAGCGGTGATACGAAGAAAGACAATTACGGCGAAAAACTCATTTTGAGATTGAGCGGTGACGGCATATTTTGCGACTATGACTTATGCGCTTTATCCGAAAAGAATATATTCAAAACCGACTCGGCTGAATACTTCGGCCATATAGGTCTTGTTTCATATAGGATACTTGTGCATATAGATCCGCTGTTCAGAAAAAAATCCGTCAGCGTCAAATTCGACGGCGAAATACCGCAAAACGGTCGCTTATTCTATACCGTATTGCCGATAATGGGCTTTTGCGAAACGGATAATCGTTTTATTCATTCTGAAATTTGCGAAAACGGCGTTATGTTCAAAAACTGCTTTGCGAATGCGAAAAACGGCGTTTGCGGCGCGCTTATCTCTGACGGCGCCGACAGCATATATACTTGCGAGAACGCATTTATAAAGAACAATTCCGCCCATATCGGCGGCAGGAACCTGCTTTGTGTCGGCAGAGCGATAGCAGATGATAGGACACATAACTTTCATCTTTGCGCTTACAGAACAAAAGAAGAGCTTTGCCGAATGTTAAAAAGCGATAAAATCAATACTTTTTCGACAGGCATAAAACTTGAAAGCGATGACAAAAGTCTTGACAGCCTTTTCAACACTTTTTTGCCTTATCAAGTGCAGAATGCAAGAATGTTCGCGCGCTGCGGTTTTTATCAGGTCAGCGGCGCCTACGGCTTTCGCGATTATCTTCAAGACAGCCTTGCGGAATATTACAAATCGAAAGAGGAAGCAAAGATCGCAATATTAAGGGCGGCTTCAAGAGAATATTTGGACGGTGACTGTCAACATTGGTGGCACAGCACAATGCCGTTCGGCACGGGACTCAAAAGCAGATGCTCCGATGATTCGCTCTGGCTCGTTTATGCGGCATCGTTATATATCAAAAAGAGCGGCGATACCGAACTTTTGAAGAAAAAACTGCCTTATCTTCAAAGCGAGCCTTTGAGTGTTGGCGAGAGGGATCGGTATGAGACCGCGACAAAGAGCGATATACGGGAAAGCCTTTATATGCACTTGGTCAGAGCGCTCGAATATTCTTTCAAATTCGGCTCACACGGCATTTTGAAGATCGGCAGTCACGATTGGAACGACGGGCTCAACAATATCGGCTACAATTCCGAAAGCGTTTGGCTCGGCTGGTTTTGCGTCTGCGTCATCGACGCATTTTTGCCGCTTTGCGACATAATGGGCGATATCGGAGGAAAAGAGAAATATACGAAAATACGCGATGATATCGTGAAAAATTGCGAGCAAAACGGATATGATTCGGGCTGGTATTTGAGGGCTTATCTCGAAAACGGAGAAAAACTCGGTTACAGCGGCGCTTCTGAATGTGAAATCGATATTCTGCCGCAGGCGTTTGCCGCTCTTTCGGGACGCGCCGATGAGAAAAGATGTATATCGGCACTTGATTATGCCGAGAAAAAACTTTTCGACAAAAAGAATAAGATAATCAAACTTTTGTCGCCTCCCTTTGATCGTCACAGCTATAAGCCGGGATATATTGCAGGATATGTGCCCGGGGTGCGCGAAAACGGAGGTCAATATACCCACGCGGCGCTCTTCCTTGCTTATGCGGAGTTTTTTGAAGGCAGAAACGATATCGGATATGATATGTTGTGCGCACTCGATCCCTCAAAGCACGACTTTTCGATCTATAAAAACGAGCCGTACGTTTTGTCGGGCGACGTCTATTCCGAAGCCGATCACGTGGGCAGAGGCGGTTGGAGCTGGTATACCGGCAGCGCCGCCTGGTATTACAGATGCGTGCTTGAAATGCTTTTGGGATATCGCGAAAACAAAAACGGTTTTACTTTGCATCCGCATCTTTGCGAAAAGTTTTCGCAGTATAAGCTCACGATAAATAAAAAACAGACCGAATACACCGTTTTTGTCAAGAAAGCCGATAAATTTTCGCTTGAAGTCGACGGCGTAAACTTATCGTCCATATGCGATCCACGTTCGCTTGATTTTGAATTTGACGGAACATCGCATGACGTTTATATCGGTTATCCGTTTTGATTTATCTGCATATACTGATAAAAAACGGAGTTTTTTATGGGTGCTTGTTTAAGAAGAGTTCGCGACAAAGAGGTCATCGATATTCAGAACGGCAAAAGAATAGGCAGAGTTTATGACGTTGAGATTGACGCGCAGAGCGGATGCGTTTGTGCGCTTATCGTTTTGGTGCAAAACGATAAGCTCTTTGCCAAGGCCGAATATTTGACTCTTTTCTGGCAGAATATCAAAAAGATCGGCGACGATTTCATACTTTGTTGCATCGAAGATATCGTATGCAAATAGACGGGCAGAGCAAATCTGCCCGTTTTTTTGTAAACTTTT
>JAGAFQ010000060.1 GCA_017612495.1 Clostridia bacterium | reverse complement strand
GTTTATCGGCTCTCAGGTGCCCGTTTATGAGGGTATGATAGTCGGTATGTCGCCCAAACTCGGCGATATTGCCGTCAACGTCTGCAAGAAAAAGCACTTGACCGCAATTCGTTCATCGGGCGCAGATGAAGCGCTCCGCCTTGTCACGCCGATCGTTTTCAGCCTTGAAGAAGCTATCGAATTCATTGCCGACGATGAACTAATGGAGGTCACTCCCAAAAACATTCGTTTGCGCAAGACCATACTCAATACCGAGCTTCGCTTAAAGGCTCAGGCAAAGAATTTGACAAAATGACCAAAGCGGCGCATAGCGCCGCTTTTTTTAAGGATATTATGGATATTAAAATAATGAGCTTCAATCTGCGCTGCCTTGACGACGGCGCAGGGCACAGCGTTTTCGAGCGCGCGCCGAGGGCTTTGGCGACGATAAAAGAAGAGGCCCCCGATCTTATCGGACTTCAAGAGTGCCGCAAAGTATGGGAGGAGCATATCGAAAAAGGACTCCTCGGCGAATATGATATGCTTCTCAAATATCGCAATCTGACCGTCGATCGTGAGGCATCGCCGATATTATGGAAAAAAGACCGATTTGCTCTTATCGACAGCGGATATTTTTGGCTTTCCGATACACCATCCCTTGAAAGCCGCGGCTGGGATGAGATCGGATGCTTCAGAATGTGCGTCTATGTCATACTTGAAGATTTAAGGTCGAAGACACGTTTTTGCTTTATGAATACACATTTCGGCTTCGGTGCCGACTGCCATAAAAAAAGCGCCGAACTGATACTCTCTCAAAAGAAGAAAATATCCTCTTATCAAACCGTTTTGGTCGGCGATTTCAATATGGGGTTTGACGATGCGGCATATAACGTTTTGACAGATCGAATGTATGACGTCAATATGCAGACCGCAAGGGACGAAAATCCCACCTATCATCACTACGGCAGAGCCGATAAAATGCGGCATATCGACTATTGTTTCGTCGATAAGAGCATAAAGCCGCTTGACTATTATGCGATATATAGGACGTTTGAGGGCAAATATTCGTCAGACCATTATCCCATCATCGCAAAAATCGAGATCTAAAAAGGACTTTGCACAGCAAAGTCCTTTTTGTTATTTGTTTTGTCTGTAAACCTCAAAAGCAAGGATAGATGCGGCACTTGCCGCAGAGAGTGCACCGTCGAACTTTCTGCCGTATTCAAGCTTTACCGACAGATCGCACTTTTGACGGAGAGCAGAAGAAATGCCGCGCTTTTCGCCGCCGACAAGCAAGAAAAGCGGCGCTTTCAAATCGGCATCATATACCGAATGCTCGGCGTCTTCGTCGGCGTATGCAACGGTAAATCCCTTTGATTTGAAGAAATCGGCGGCATCGGCGCCGTTTGAAACGTAAACGTCAAATCTTTCCGATGCTCCGGCAGATGATCTTGCAACGACCCCGGCGGCCGAAAGCCAGTTGCGGGGAGATAAGATTACAGCGTCGGCGCCCGAAGCGTAAACGGAGCGAAGGGCATAGCCGAAGTTATACGGGTCTTCGATGCCCTCGATCATAACGTAAAAACCGTCTTTTTTGACGTTCAGCATATCGAGCGTTTTGAGTGTCCTTTCCGAACAAAAGGCAATAACGCCGCCGTGAGAGGTGCCCGTCGTGTATTTATCTATCACGTCCGATATGCAAAATTCGATCTCAAAGCCCAAAGCTTTCGATTTCTTTTCAAGATATTGAAGCTCGCGCTGTTTCTTTTCGCGCTTTTGCTCATCGAAGAGAACTTTTTGAATTTTTCTGTTGTTGATGCCGTCTTCGTTTGCGGCGATGACCGCCTTTATTGAAACGATACCCTCCATAACGGCGGAATTTGCGAATTTGCGTTCCTCTTTTTTAACGAGGTCTGCATTGACGCCGTTTGATGAGAATTCGCCTTTCTGCGGACGGAAGAAAAGTGATTTCATCGTTTCGTTCGGATCGGCATTCTGATATATGAGCTTATATAGAGCTGTGCAAATGGGCAGCTCAACACCGTATTTTTCTTTTAATACCATAACTGCGGCAAGAGTCGAAACGCCCTCTGCCAGACGGTGATAGGGCACACCCTTTATAAAATCTTCGCCGAACATTCTGTTGTGCGAGTGAGCGGAAAAGAGCGTGGCTTCATAATCGCCCAAATGCGAAAGACCGTATATCGAGCGTTCATCGCCGCCCATTGCGCCGACGAGCGATGCGATCTCACAAGTACCGCGCGCCATAAGAGCGCCCTTGAGCGTCGAGAGTGAGAGTCCGTCGAGCATACCCGCGGCAATGCCCATCACGTTTTTGGTGGCGGCGCCTATCTCGTTGCCGATCATATCGCTGCTGTAATAAAATCTTATAAGCTCTGTCGAGAATTCATCGCAGAGTTTTTTTGCAAGCGCGATGTCCTCCGAGCAAATGAGCATACAGTTCGGAATGCCCTTGGTATAGTCTTCAACATGGCCGGGACCTACCCAAACGGCGATCTTCGTTTCGCGTCCGAGATATTTTTTCGCCACCTCCGAAAGTCGCGAGCCGTCGCTTTCGATCAGCCCCTTCATACACAAAATAAAGGTCTTGTCTTTATAATCGGTTTTTGAAATGCTATAAAACAGGTCGGGCGTGTTTTGCGCGCCTATCGACACGATGATCTTATCCGATACCTCGATGGCGGCTTTTAAATCGCTTGTGAATCTGACGTTTTCCGACAGAGTGACATATTCATTTTTCCGTTCATCCTTGAGGGTGTTATACGATTTTGAATTTTCGCGTCCGTAAACCGTTACGTTTTCGCCGTGCGAATCAAAATACCAAGTTAAAAACGAGCCCCAGCGGCCGCAGCCGATTATCGTAATATTCAAAATTCTTTCCTCCGAGATCGATGAATATGACCAAATAATTATATAATATCAACGCGAAAATGTCAAATATCATATACAATTTTCCATTGCAAAAAATGACGGTCTATGATAAAATGTTTTATGTAAAAACACGTTGGAGATATGCCATGGAAGTTTTTTTGATAATTCTGCTTATTTTGGCGATTTGCGCGGTCATATCGGCTATCGCTTATTATGTATATAAATTCGTTTCGCGTGTAAAATCGTCAAGACAACTCCTCTACGGCGATGAGAGCGAAAGGAATATAAGGCATGCGCTCATCACCCGTTTCGGCAAATGCCGCGTATTATCGGGTGTATATCTGCCTTACATAAACGACCCTTTGGGACGTTACGCCGAGGTTGACGATATCGTCATAACCGGCGGCGGAATCGTCGTTGTCGAGGTCAAATCACATAACGGCAAGATAGATAACCGCAGTGAAAGTATATGGATACAGCATTACGGCGACAAGGTCGTAAAATTTCAAAATCCCGTTTTGCAAAACGCCGTCCACGTCCGCGTCGTCAGCGATATTCTTCGCAAAGAGGGGATAATAGACGTCCCCGTTTACAATCTTGTCGTGTTCACGTCAAAGAACGTCGCCTTTGCAAAAAAGGTGCGTGAGGTCTGCTCGCAGAAGACGATGGCATCGCGGCTCTCTTCAATAGAATCCGACCGCGTTTTGAGCATTATCGACAGACGCAATATCAAACTTTTGCTCGGCGAATATGCCGAAAAGTCGAAGAGGGTGCAAAAGAAGCATCTTCAAGACATAAAGCGTATGCACTGAAAATTACGGATATTACAAAAAAGACAAAGTTTCGGCTTTGTCTTTTTATTTTTTCGCTGACCGATTATGACATTATTTTCTTTGACCGTCTGCTATAATTTTTTTGTAAGCGAAAAACGGGAGTTGGTCAAAACGGAAACCGTATACGTCGATATACTTTTCTTTGTAAATTTCGCCATGGATTTTCTGGCGCTGTATCTGTGCGCAAAGCTGCGCTTTTTGCGGCCGAAAACGTTTAGACTGCTGACAGCCGCACTCTTTGCAGCCTTATACGGTGTTTTGCGGGGCATCTTCGATTTTTGGGGACCTCTTTGGCTTTTATCCGATATCGCCGCCTGCTTTCTTTGCACCTTGATCGCATTTTATGAAAAGTCGCTCAAAAAGACCTTTCTTCTATCGGCGATCTATTACGTCATCTCTTTGCTTTTGGGCGGCATCGTATTTTCGGCTTATACACTTGCTTTAAGATGGGGCAGCCAAAAGAACGTTATTGCATTCGTCATTATTTCGGTAGTTTTTTGCATACTGCTTTTGTTGCTTTTGAGAAGAGAAAAGCCGAAAAAGCGCGCTAAGGTGACGGTCGCTTTTCAGAATAAGAGAGTTTTTTTGGATTGCTTTTTCGACAGCGGAAATTTACTGCGAGATCCCTTTACGGGCACTCCCGTCATCATAGTGAAATTTCAAAAGCTTTGCGAGCTTATCGGATATGAAAACGCGAAGCTTTTGGACGAAGAAAAAATATGCGATCTTCCCGAACATCTTCAAAAGCGCATACGGCTGATACCCGCAAAAACAGTCATAGACAAGGCGATACTCCCGGGTATTTGTCCCGATTCGGTGATCGTCGATACGGCGCCCGTTGACGCCTTGATCGTGCCCGTTTCGGATGATATGAAGATAAATTCCGACTGCGACGGCATTTTGCCGGGAGTAATTATGTGAGGTACGGTGAAAATATGAAAAAGAAAATCAAATTAAGCATGATCGAGATAATAAAAAACTATATCTTAAAATTGATCGCGCCTTATTCCATTGACTACATAGGCGGATGCGATACCTTGCCTCCGCCTCTTGACGCTAAAACCGAGGCAGAGGCACTGCGCACGGTGAAAGAGAGTAAGGCGTCGAAAGATCTGATCATCGAACACAATCTGCGCCTCGTCGTATTCATAGCAAAAAAATTTGAAAACACGGGCATCGGCATCGAAGATCTCATCTCCATCGGCACGATAGGTCTTATAAAAGCGATAAACACTTTTTGCCCCGATAAAAACATAAAGCTTGCGACCTACGCTTCGCGCTGCATCGAAAATGAAATTCTGATGTTCATTCGCAAAACGGCATCGCAAAAGCTTGAAATGTCGATCGACGAGCCGCTAAGCACCGATTGGGACGGAAACGAACTTCTGCTTTCCGACGTTATCGGAAGCGATGCCGATGAGGTCGGCAAGGAGATAGAAAACGACGAAGAAAGAAAGATTCTGCTTGATGCGGTGAATTCACTTTCGAGCCGCGAGAGGGAGATCGTGATATTGCGTTTCGGACTTTGCGGCAAAAGGGAATATACGCAAAAAGAGGTGGCGGATATGCTCGGCATATCTCAATCCTATATTTCAAGACTCGAAAAGAAAATAATCGAAGAGTTAAAAAATGACATCCGGGCAAGAATATAACAGTTGCAAGTGCTGTAAAATAATGATAAAATGATAGCGGTATTTTATGGGATATCGTGTATCGGAGCATTTTATGATCTACATTAAACAACATTTGCTGCCGTTTTGCGCCGTGTTCTTATCGCTTGCGCTCATCGGCTTATCGCTCTTGCTTTTATTCGGGCGCAAAGACTGCGAGCCGTTGCAAAATCCGCACTTGCAGGCAATGGCGGATATTGCCGAAATAAACGATGCGGCGATCGACGAATTTGAGTTTTCTCCCGAGATGCGCGCCGTGTGGATAGCGACCGTGGGCAATATAAATTTTCCCTCAAAGAATACTCTTGGTGCGGATGAACTGAAAAAAGAAATAGATATGATCGTTTCAAATTCCGTGTCTCTCGGCTTCAACGCCATCTTCTTTCAGATAAGACCCGCTTCCGATGCGCTCTATAATTCACACATCTTTCCTGCGTCTTCGTTTTTGGTAAAAAATCAGGGCGACGTTCCGCCGCTTGACGTGCTCGACTATCTTGTCAACGCGGCGCACTCAAAAAATATTGAGGTCTATGGGTGGATAAATCCGCTCAGAGTGACGTATTACGGCGATGACGGACTTTCATCTCTTTCTGCCGACAATCCCGCGCTTTCGGGCAAATACAGGGTCACAAAGTACGCCGACGGTATGTATTATTACGATGCCGGCGATGAAAACGTGCGACAGCTGATAGCCTCGGGAGTTTGCGAGGTCGCGCAAAATTACGACGTTGACGGCATCGTTTTCGACGACTATTTCTATCCGTATCCCAAATATGACCCGACCGGTACTCCGATAGAATTTGACGATGAAGAAACGTATTTGAAATTTTCAAACGGAGAAGATCTTTATACCTGGCGAAGAAATAACGTAAACAGTCTGATCTCGGAATGTTATCACGCTTTGAAAAATGTCGATGCCGAATGTGAATTCGGCGTATCTCCGTTTGGCGTATGGAAGAATATTTCATCCGATATAAACGGCAGCAAAACAAACGGTATGGAGGCATACGACACGATCTTTTGTGATGCTCTTGCGTGGATAAAAGAGGGAACGGTCGATTTCTTGATGCCGCAGCTCTATTGGGACAGAGAAAATTCAAATTGTCCCTATGAGGAGCTTTTATCGTGGTGGAACACGGCGACGGAAAATACAGACGTAAAGCTCTATGTTTCGCAGGCGGCATATAAATATAACGATTTCAAAAACGATGAGATCTCGGCACAGATCGGTATTTCACGATGTAAGAGCAATTACTTCGGCAGCGCTCTTTACGGCTATGCCTATATAATTTCCGACCCCGATTTGAAGCAGGATATAAACTGTGCATATTCAAAAGCCGTTACATATTATAAATAAAAGAAGCGCACCGAAAGGTGAGCTTCTTTTATATCATTCTTGGCTATCATCTGGCGTGCAGCGACCTCTGCCTGCATCATATTCTCATCTTCACGCACGGCATCCCTTACCGCTTCCGCAGCCTGCTGCATCTCCATTTCATAACCGCTTATTATCAGACCGTTGAGCATCGCGGCGCTGGCTATGCGGTTGGAGCCTGCAACCCCTAT
>JAGAFQ010000059.1 GCA_017612495.1 Clostridia bacterium | reverse complement strand
TTATCTTGTCAACGTCCTCTCGCGTTTTCAGTCCGAGCGCATACAAAACGATATCGCCAAGCTCATTGTTTTCGTCAACGACAAGCACTATCTCATTATAAGCGTTCGGCCACGAACCGTATATAAGATCATACTGCTTTTTGAGCAGAGGATTTATCATCTCACCGTTTGTGCCGGTGAGAATTTCCTGCCAAAGGTTCTGACCGCTTTGACTCTGCGGCATCATCGAAGAAAAGCCCGTAGATTGCGAAGCTTTGAGTGTTTCCATATCGATTCCGATATTTTTTGCAAGGAGTTCTGATAAAAGCTCTTTTGTATCGGAGCGGATGATCTCGCCGTCAACACCCTTTGTGTAAACGAGCATATCGAGCGCATAAGTATATTGAATGCCGCTTATCGCATTTTTAAGCTTGTTATCATCATCTTCCGATGCCATTTGGCTTTCAAGATATGACTTGAATGATTTTAAGTCGTTCTCGGTCTCTTCCATATTGCTCAAAGCATTCACCATATCATAAAGCGCCGCTTTTTGATAAACGCCGTCAAGCTCGTGAGTATGATCTTCGCCGGCCTGACCCATAAAGGTTTCAAGCAGCGTGCCGATATCGACGTGCTTGGCTTCAAGCATCAGCGGATATGAAGACAAGGTATCCTCTTGGACTGAATTTATATAGTTCGTCGTGCCCTGCGAAACGGCATAAATAAGCGCAATACCTATAATGCCGATGCTTCCCGCAAAAGCGGTAAGTATCGTCCTGCCCTTTTTTGTGAAAAGGTTTTTGAGCGACAGACCGAAAGCCGTCGGCAAAGCCATTGAGGGCTTTTTGCTCTTTTTATCTTCATTTCGTATTTCAAGTACCTCGCCCTCGGCAATGGGATTTGTGTCGCCCAAAACTTTGCCGTCGAGCATATTGATAGTACGCGTTGCGTATTTCTGAGCAAGATCGGGGTTGTGCGTGACCATGATGACAAGGCGATCCTTGGATATTTCTTTCAATATATCCATGACTTGAATACTCGTTTCGGTATCAAGCGCACCCGTAGGCTCATCAGCCAAAATGATATCGGGGTTATTGACGATGGCGCGTGCTATGGCAACTCTCTGCATCTGGCCGCCCGACATTTCATTAGGACGTTTTTTGAGCTGATTTCCGAGTCCGACCAATTTCAAAGCCTCTATCGCTCTTTTGCGTCTTTCGCTCTTTTTGACGCCGGCTATCGTGAGCGCAAGCTCAACGTTCTGCAAAACGCTTTGATGAGGTATGAGATTATAGCTTTGAAAAACAAAGCCGATGGAATGATTTCTGTAAGCGTCCCAGTCGCGATCACGATAATCTTTTGTAGAACGGGAATTTATCACAAGATCTCCGCTCGTATATTTATCAAGACCGCCGATAATGTTTAACAGCGTTGTTTTGCCGCAACCTGAAGGGCCCAAAATCGCGACGAATTCACTTTTTCTGAACTTGATGCTGACATCGCGAAGTGCGTGAACGGCACTATCGCCCATGTCATAATCTTTAACGATGTTGTTTAATTCTAACATATAAACCGATTTCCCTTCTTTTTTTCATTATTATAAAACAGCAATATTAACTCTATATGAAATTCAGAATAAAAATCTGTGAAAATTGACAAGAATTGAAAAAAGCTGTATAATTGTCACGTTCAAAAAATCAAACGAGGTATAGATATGTCAAATTGCAAATCGTACATCG
This sequence comes from Clostridia bacterium, assembly GCA_017612495.1. GTDB lineage: Bacteria > Bacillota > Clostridia > Oscillospirales > CAG-272 > RGIG8399. The sequence continues at coordinate 1,090 of JAGAFQ010000059.1, read as the reverse complement.
TACGTGCGATGACGAGTGACGGAAGTGCGCGGATAATATTTGCAGATGCGACAGAGATAGTGTCGAAAGCCGCAAAGATACACCAAACGAGCAAGACTTGCACGGCGGCGCTCGGCCGTTCGTTGTGTGCTTGTTCACTCATCGGCAGCCTGCTCAAAAACGAGAGCGACACCGTGACTTTGCAAATAAACGGCGGCGGCCCTGCCGGAAAAGTGATATGCGTTTCCGATTATAAAGGCAACGTGCGCGGCACGATAGATAACCCGTCAATAGAAATAGGCCCCAACGATAAGGGAAAACTCGACGTAGGAGGAGTCATCGGTAATGAAGGCTCTTTATACGTCATAAGAGATTTAGGCTTCGGTGAGCCTTATATCGGCTCGACACCGCTTGTCAGCGGAGAGATAGGCGACGATATAAGCGAATATTTCGCAAGAAGCGAACAGACCCCGACCGTGTGCGCCCTCGGAGTTCGTGTAAACACCGATAAAACGGTAAAATCGGCAGGCGGAATTCTGCTTCAACTGATGCCCGGCGCCGATGAAACGATAATTCCTACCATAGAGAGAAATATATCAACCCTCGGCTCCGTATCGGCACATATCGCAAATGGGCGAAGCGGCGAAGATATAATCGCCGATGCTTTGCGCGATATTCCCTTTGACATTTTCGACAAATATGATATCGATTATACCTGCTCATGCAATAAAGATAAATATCAAAAAGCACTCGCAACTCTTTCAGATGATGATTTTGCATCTGTCATTGCCGATAATAAGCCCGTTGAGGCGGTATGTCACTTTTGCAAAAAGAAATACACATTTACAGTTGACGAACTCGTAAATGCTCGAAAAAAGGCGAAAGAATAATTCAAAATGCCGCGTTTATAAAACGCGGCATTTTCGTTAGCCTATATCGACATTGACCTTCTTAGAACCGGTAACGGATGCCGCTTTGATAAGTACACGAATTGCCTTTGCAATTCTACCGTTGCGACCGATTACTTTGCCCATATCGTCAGGGGCAACAGTAAGGTTCAGCGTAATGGAATTATCATTTTCAGTCTTTGTTACACAGACCGAAGAAGGAT